>NZ_KE384599.1:23722-55068 GCF_000426905.1 Dolichospermum circinale AWQC131C | reverse complement strand
TATCACCAATACCAATGCACAACTTGGACACAATCCTCGAAATCTTAACATTCAACACTTCTGATTTATTAGATACCAATATTGTTTCTTTTGCTATCAAAAATAATCTCGTAATTAAGGAAAGATTAGAAGAATTACGTTCACAAAAAGAATTAATATCCATTAGTTGTATTACTTATTTTGAGGTTAAAAAATGACAAGATCACACCATTCCCAATCTACATCATTTTCTAGACGAACATTGCGATCGCTCAGTCGCAATTCCCAATCATTTGCTAACATTGCCGCTACCGTAATTAAACCCAATGGGGGATTAGTAGCCCGCAGATTTGCTAAATCAAGAGTTTCCTGATAAGAACAAAAAGAATAGGCATTATCGGCCAGATTAATAAAGCTTTCATCAAGCATATCCCCCTGATTTATTTTCCTATTTAAGCCCATTTAGTCTGAACTATAAAAGCTGGGTTCGTTACTTTTTATCTCTCTGGAGGTACAGATTTTTTAGTTTTATATCTAGAAAATAATTCCATAAGATAATCATGTTAAAAAAATTTTTGCAAACACCAATAACTAATCCCCAATGACGGCTAAAATGAGTCTTGTAACCGCCCCATTGACAAAGCGGGGAAGAGGAGATAAATAACGGATAATTATGGGTAAGCAGCGCGTTCTGTCGGGAGTTCAACCAACTGGTAATTTACACTTAGGTAACTATTTAGGTGCTATTCGTAACTGGGTAGAAATTCAAGATCAGTATGAAAATTTCTTTTGTGTGGTAGATTTACACGCTATCACCGTACCACATAATCCCGCCACTTTAGCGGCTGATACCTACACCATTGCGGCTTTATATCTAGCCTGTGGTATTGATTTACAATATTCTCACATTTTTGTACAATCTCATGTTTCTGCCCACAGTGAACTTTGTTGGTTACTCAACTGCATTACTCCCTTAAATTGGCTACAGGACATGATTCAATTTAAGGAAAAGGCACTTAAACAAGGTGAAAATGTCAGCGCTGGTTTATTGACATATCCAGTATTAATGGCTGCGGATATTTTGCTTTATCAAGCGGATAAAGTTCCTGTCGGTGAAGATCAAAAGCAACATTTAGAACTGGCGCGGGATATTGTTAACAGGTTTAATCATCAATTCGCTAAGGATAAACCTGTATTAAAGTTACCAGATCCTTTGATTAGAAAGGAAGGGGCAAGGGTAATGAGTTTGACAGATGGAACACGGAAAATGTCAAAATCAGATCCCTCGGAATTAAGCCGCATTAATGTTTTAGATTCACCTGAGCAAATTGTCAATAAGATTAAACGCTGTAAAACCGATCCAGTTCGCGGTTTAACCTTTGATGATGTAGAACGTCCCGAATGTCATAATTTATTAACCCTGTATACCCTATTAGCGGGAAAAACGAAGGAAACCGTAGCGGTCGAATGTGCAGATATGGGTTGGGGACAATTCAAACCTTTGTTAACAGAAACAGCGATTAATGCTTTAAAACCAATTCAGGATAAATATAAGGAGGTAATGGCAGATAAAGGCTATTTAGAGTCAGTTTTAAAAGATGGTAAAGAAAAAGCCGAGGCTATAGCTAATCAAACCTTAGCAGATGTAAAAGCAGCACTAGGTTATACAGTGCCATTATAAGTAGAATTGTATAGATGTTAGATTCCTTACCTCTTTGACCAGTCAGGGATCTGACTCATACTAAGGTTTAAACTAGAAAGTGTAATTCAGTTTACCTTTAAGAAAACCTCAAAATTAAATTTGCATCATGCAGAATAGCTATAGCACCAGTACATTAAACAACTTCCGCACCGCCGTAGCAGCAGGAGATTTTCTCATTACTGCTGAAGTTGCACCTCCGAAAGGGGGAGATATCACCCATACCATAGAAATGGCGGCGACTCTTAAGGGGAGAGTTCATGCTGTCAATATTACTGACGGTAGCCGCGCTGTGATGCGGATGTCTTCCTTGGTAGCTTCGGCAATTTTACTGCAAAATGGGATTGAGCCGATTTGTCAGTTTGCTTGCCGCGATCGCAATAGAATTGGATTACAAGCTGATTTAATGGGCGCTCATGCTTTGGGTATCCACAACATTTTAGCTTTAACTGGCGACCCGGTAAAAGCAGGTGATCATCCTCAAGCCAAAGCTGTTTTTGATTTAGAAGCTGTGCGATTATTGCAGTTAATTAGAAACATGAATCTGGGAGTTGATTTTAATGAAAAACCTTTAACTGATGGTAAATTAGACTTATTTGCGGGAGCGGCGGTAGATCCTCAATCTCCCAGTTGGTCCGGTTTACAAAGTCGGTTTGAAAAGAAAATAGCAGCCGGAGCGCAATTTTTTCAAAGTCAATTAATTACTGATTTTGAAATATTAGAAAAGTTCATGGATAAAATTGCTTGTGGTTACAATAAACCAATTTTGGCCGGAATTTTTCTCTTGAAATCGGCCAAAAATGCCCAATTTATTAACAAAGCTGTTCCCGGTGTGAATATTCCTGAACACATTATTGAGAGATTAGCTAAAGCAAAACATCCCCTCACAGAAGGAATGAAAATTGCTGCCCAACAGGTACAAATTGCTAAACAATTGTGTCAAGGAGTGCATATTATGGCAGTGAAGCGGGAAGATTTGATCGCGCCAATTTTGGATTTAGCAGGGGTAGAGAGCGTTACTTGTCATCAAAACAGTTAAACAATCAATTTTCTCAAAAATCCTTAATTTTTTGATTTCATCAAGTAGGGGTTTAGAAATACTAAAATCCTACTGCTTTTTCTTCTATTGTGCCAGCGGTTTTGGGCGATTTAAACCACATTTTACCTTCTTCTCTTTGCGCCTACCCTTCGGGATCTCTAAGAGAGATTGCGCGAAATAAAAACCGTGGTTTATTTACTAGCAAAATCACCGAATTTAATCATAATAGTGGTGCGTTAATGAAATGTAACGCACCCTACAAAATCTAATTACCTTATTTTACCGGAATTATATACGGTTCAACTAGCAGCAAAATCGGTAAATTTCCGTTTGTATGGAGCTTTAAAACCCAAAACTATATCTTGTTTAGGAACTCCAGCTTCTACTAATTCATTAGCTACTCCGATTTCTGTGCCATCGCGTTCAATCCAAATTTTGCCATCTTTAATTTCTACGTAAATAATACAACCAAATATTCGCGTTAGTTCTTGCCAACCAATATTAATAACTTGATAATGATCGCGCTCTGTATCAAATATCAATTTGACTTCTGTTTGATTATTTGGGCGATTTCTTGCGTGACCTTCCAGAATTGTTTGGACTATTTCTTTGTAATTTAGTCTCTCCATATCACAATCTCCTCTTGATCTGGGTTAAAAATCAGTAATTTTAGGTCATATTCGCCAATTATTCTTTGAATAAACTTCCGACTAAAAAACTCATTATAAACATCTATTGTCCATCCATCTTTTGTCAGGGCTGTTTTAACTGTATTATGAAATAAATCTTTAGCTGGCATACATAAATTAAACTTATTTAACCACTGTTAATAGCATAATATCTCAGATGAAAGGTTCAAAAGGCAATTAAAGATTTAGAAACATAAATTATAGTAACAAAACCCAGTTTATACCAAATTAAGTTGATTGATTTGTGAGGAAACAAGGGAAAGGCTATCAACCACGGATAAAAACCTAGGGTAGTTTAGCAATAGCGTAACCCACCGAATTTAATCATAAGAGTGGTGCGTTACTTCGTTAACACACCCTACAAAATCAGCGATTCCTGCGTAGCGCTTCGCTATCGCACTATTTAAAAATAGGAATCATATTCCATTGAGCATAACTAGCACCTACAGGACTGTCAACATGAATAGTTACAGTATCAGGATAAGCTGCACCAGGAGAACAGCTATTGCATCTTGCTAAATATTTGCCTGTATCTGCTTTCAGAGCATATTTACCATTGTCTAATAATTCTGGAGTGAATTGGGCATAAGGCGCAGAAGGATCTGTAACGTGAATTGTGGCAGAATCAGGATAACTACCACCAACAATGCAACTATTACATCTGGCCAAATATTTACCAGTATCTGCTTTGAGAGCAATTTTACCGTTACCTACATTCACAACTTCAAATTGGGCATAAGGTTGATCATTTGTAGGTTTGGTAATGTGAATTGTAGCCGTATCAGGATTATTACCTATAACATTCTGACAATTACGGCAACGAGAAAGCCATTTTCCTGTGTCAGCTTGTAAAGCTACTTTGTTGAATGTATTTGCGGTTTGTGCATTTGCACTTGTCACTGAAGGGGTGAAAACACCGACAATTACTAGCATTGTAACTAGCATAAAATGTACTAGTTTCTTCATGGATTTTTCCTCTTGATTAGTTTCTGTTGAATTGGGGTTTTTTCTTCCCACACTATTTAGACGTTTTACTCCCCCCATTTGTGAATTTTTTGAGTTATGGACAAATTTTCCCCCCCAAAAAAACCACCCTAAATCGCCATAACCCTTACCCCTCTTACCTTTTCAGCTTCTCCAAAATTCCCTCCACCTCCCCACGCACCGGATACAACAACTGCTGACTCAAAGCCCCTGTATAAGCCCGTCTAGCCCCCGACTTATCCCCCAAACCCATCATCACCCTCCCTAACCAGTAATCAGCCATGGCTGGGTTAAATAACCTCAACTCCTGACATCCTTGAGCAGCTACCTCCCACCACCGTTTACTAGCCTTAGCATTCTTCAAAACTCGATAACTTTCCCCCAACCAAAACGCCGCCGGTACGGATTGCAAATAACCTGCATCTGGTAAAAGCTCCCATGCCTTTTTTAAGGCTTCCACGGCTTCCCGATATTGACGAGCCAAAATCAACACCTGTCCATGATGTAACCAAGTATCCGCTAACAGAGGTTGTAGTTTTGTCCCCTGTTGAGAAACCTGACAACCCCGTTCAATATCTTGAAAATGTTCCACCAATACCCGCCCCGCAGTCGTCCACATACTCCAGCATTCAGGAAAGCGCGTTAACATCTCCTCCACTATGGAAGCAAGAATCGTTTTACTCTTCACTGGATCAGGTGCAAAGGGTAAAATTTCACACAACCTCCGATAAATTTCCCGATCATGGGGATACAGATAATACGCCTTCTCCATCATTTTCGCCCCTTGCTGGTATTCCCCTGTGTGGAATAAGCATCGCCCATAATAATACCAACCGTAGGGATAATTGGGGCATTCGGTGGTAAATTTGGCTAATACCTTCACCCCTTGCGCCCAATCCCCTCGTAAAATGTGATAGTAGGCTAAGGACTTATGGACTTCAACACTATGGGGAATTGTTCCTAGTAAGGAGGTAATCATTTTTTTAGTGATTTTCCCCTCTTCACCGGATACCATTCTCGCCAGCAAACGTTGATCAATTTGTCGTTGTATTACTCGAAAATCATCACCAGCTAGGGCTATAAGGCTGTTAAACCTCTCTTTCGCCGTTTGTATATCCCCCACCACCATCAGGGCATCATAGCTGTAAATCAGGGACATAACATCATCTGGATTAATTACTAAAACCGGCTCTAGGGTGCGGATAATACCCAGGGGATCTTCTACATTTTGATATACCTGTGACAAAGCCAGTCGGTGAAATACTTGATCAGGTTCTGAATTTATGGCTAAATTAAAGGCTGTGAGAGCTTTTTCATTGTCACCTTTGCAAGTTGCAATCAATCCTTGTATATAATGCTGAGTTACTGGATTTTCAGACAAAAATAGGGCTGTATCATAGGTTTGTAAAGCCTCCTTTTCTTGTCCCATTAACTGCAATATCTTTGCCAATTTTAGATGCACATCAAGTAGTTGAGCTTGTCGTTCAATTACTTGATTATATTCGATAATAGCTTGTGACCAGTTTCCTATTTCGTAAAGCAAATCAGCTAATTCTAATCTTTTTTTCCATCCTTGAGGATATTTTTCAATGTACTTGTTTAAAGTGATAATTTTCTGCTGTTGTCTGGCTGATTTTGCTGCTGTAAATAACTGAACATTCATCTTTAGCCCAGATGGCTGAGTCAATTCCACCAATGATGTGATAGGGATTCCAGGCATATTAAAGTTACTTTGTAATTAATTTCTTGCTGTTGGCTTTTTGTAGGTATTGATGATTCCCAATCATGATTCGATATTTGCTCAGATTCTAATTCTTCTACCATGGGAATCACGGTGTTTAATGGTAAAAAGTAATCAAAAACAGTGTTATCTTCCCCTGCAAGATATTTCTTGAACTGCTTTCGTAGAATCTGCCGCGCTTTTTGAATACATTTACGAACATTCTCTTCAGAAATGGTGAGTTGTTTAGCAATATCTCCATAGGATTTGTTTTGACAACAATGTAAAATCAAAGGATAGCGCAATCTATCAGGTAAAGATGCTATTTTATACTTGAGATATGCGGCCATTTCCACATTCAAAAGCTGAGATTCAGGAAGTGATAAATTAGAAGTAAGTGCTGGATGATCTGCAAGTTGCATATCGTCAATATTATCAATTTTTGCAGATTCTCGTTGACGTTTTCGACGGAAATCTATACAGCAGTTATAAGTAATTTGAGCTAACCACGATTTAGGATGTCTAATGTCATTTGTAGATTGTATCCATTGATTCCAGGCTTTGAGCATTGCGTGATTTACTACATCTTCCGCATCATGAGAATTACCATCCAGCCATTTTAAACAACAGTTGTAAAGATAACCTTGATGTGATTGCCATAATTGCCAAAAATAGTGACAATTATTTTCAGTTGAAGCACTGAATTTCCTTTGGAATGGTAAAGGATTTCCAGTTTTTGTCTGTGCTAAAGAGAAAGTTTTTTGTTGTCTGTTCTCTTGGATATGTGACATAATACTCACTATTGATAACCCTAGTAATAGTATTTGTACCTTACTATTAGAGTATACTTTAATTTAGTTTTTCATGTCAAAGGTTTTTTGATAACTTTTTTAAAGTATTCTGTTTATTTGTAAAACAAGCTACTACTGGGGAGTATTGATGTAATTTAAGAATTGTTTCCGTGATGCAGTAGTTTATGATATTATGAGGTATAGATATTCATGATAAAAATCTTGTGGTGCTGGTATACTTCGACAAGCTCAGTACAAGTCTTGCCCGCATAATCTGTACCCCACCCTGATGGTAATATACAGTATGATTGAGCAATTCACCTGGTGTTGGGTTTCACTTCGTTCTACCCAACCTACTTGAACTACTTGGACGACTTTGACTACTTTTGATATTGTATTCCCAGTCTGGAGACTGGGAACGACAAATTTACCCAGCCTACTTTTTTAGAAGTTACTAAAGTTAGTAATTGCTTCTGTTATTTTACTTACAACCTCATCTACAGATATCGCTCCCAATTCCCCAGAAGCGCGGGTACGAATACTCAAGCTGTTGGTTTCTACTTCCTTTGCACCTATTACAGCCATTACGGGGATTTTATCCTTCTCTGCGTTGCGGATTAACTTACCCAAGCGATCGCCACTGGTGTCCACTTCCGCACGAATACCGAATGCAACCATCTTCGCAGCCACCTCTTTACTAAAATCTAACTGCAAATCACCTACGGGTAATAACCTAATTTGCACAGGTGCTAACCATAACGGAAAATCACCTGCGTACTCTTCAATCAAGATCCCTATTAACCGCTCTAACGAGCCAAAGGGAGCGCGGTGGATCATTACTGGGCGTTTACGCGAACCATCTTCAGCTACATACTCTAAATCAAACCGTTCAGGTAAATTATAATCTACTTGCACAGTTCCCAATTGCCATTCCCGTTCTAAAGCATCGCTGAAGATAAAATCGAGTTTTGGACCATAGAAAGCCGCTTCACCAATTCCTTCAAAATAGTCCATTCCTAATTGTTGCACAGCGCGACGAATTGCCCCTTCTGCTTGATCCCAAACTTCATCACCACCAATATATTTATCACTGGCTGGGTCACGAAAACTCAATCTAGCTTTAAAATTCTTTAATTGCAGACTTTTGAAAACGCTCAAAATCAAGTCCACAACATTGAGAAATTCGCTATCTAGCTGTTCGGGAGTTACAAATAAATGAGAATCATCAACAGTAAAACCACGTACTCTGGTTAAACCACCCAATTCCCCGGATTTTTCATAACGGTAAACTGTGCCAAATTCCGCCAACCGCATTGGTAATTCCCGGTAAGAGCGTAATTCACTCTTGTATATTTGGATATGGAAAGGGCAGTTCATTGGTTTGAGAACAAAACCCTGTTCTATGGCTTTTGCTTCCTCATCTTCAGCCATTAACGGAAACATATCTTCCTTGTATTTCTGCCAGTGTCCTGATGTTTTAAATAAATCAACTCTGGCAATGTGGGGAGTAACAACAGGTAAATAGCCCCGTTTTAACTGTTCTTTTTTGAGGAAGTCTTCTAAAATTGTCCTTAATAAAGTCCCTTTGGGAGTCCACAAGGGTAAACCAGGTCCAACTAAATCAGAAAAGACAAATAATCCTAGTTCTTTCCCTATTTTACGATGATCACGGCGTAAAGCTTCTTCTTTGCGACGTTTGTACTCGGCCAGTTGTTCGGGAGTTTCCCAAGCAGTGGCATAAATGCGCTGTAATTGAGCCTTTTTTTCATCACCGCGCCAATAAGCACCTGCAACGCTTTCTAGTTCTATAGCTTTGGGATTAATTTCGCTGGTATTTTCTACATGAGGACCAGCGCACAAATCCCACCATTGGTCTCCTAAATGGTAAATTGTGATGGGTTCTTGTTTGATATCGGCCAGAATCTCTAGCTTATAGGGTTCTTTAATAGCTTCAATGCGACTTTGTGCTTCCTCACGGCTGACTTCTTCCCGAATTAATGGTAATTTACGATTAATAATTTTGACCATTTCTTTTTGAATGGTTTTCAAATCCTTATCGCTGAAGGGTTCTGGACTATCAAAATCATAATAAAACCCATTTTCAATCCAAGGACCAATTGTGACTTGCGCTTTGGGAAACAGCTTTTGTACTGCCATGGCCATTATATGGGAAGCTGTGTGGCGAATCTTCTTTAATGTTTCTGACTCGCTGGTACGGGGTAAATAGATTTTTTCGGCTGCTGGGGTTTCTTGATTTGGCGACATTGGCTGTTAAACTTTTGGCGAAGTGTTAAAAATAGAATTGACAAAAAATATCTTTACAACATAAATAATAGTCTACTGGCTATGGTTTCTCCTAAATTTAGCAAAAAACTCCACTTAGTTCGTAGTCAGGACTTTACTCCTCTCTTTGGGACAGATGATTTTTTTTGTCAGGTTGATTTCTTCCTTTAGAGGTATCCAGAGTTACTCCCAATGAGCTTTACAACGCCATTGCCAAATTTATATAATTGTGCTTAGTACAGCGTTGTTACAGATTTTTTCAGATAGGAAGTTATGAACTGATTGTTAAGAATCGTAAATAACGTTAATATAAAAAAAATTAGGAAATATGCTTCTCATATATGGAGAAATCGAATCTACCAAATGCTGATTTACTGGAAGCCGTCTTACAACCGCTGTTAGAGGATTTTCAATATTGGTTTGAGCGATATCAGCAAATTCTGGAAAATGAGAAAATCCCTTTCATGAGTGAACAAGAGCAATTTGACTTACTAAAACGAGTTGAAAATGCACAAAATGAACTCAACACGGCTAAGATATTGTTTACAGTCACAGGTAAACAAGTGGGAATTGATATGG
Source organism: Dolichospermum circinale AWQC131C (assembly GCF_000426905.1). Classification (NCBI taxonomy): domain Bacteria; kingdom Bacillati; phylum Cyanobacteriota; class Cyanophyceae; order Nostocales; family Aphanizomenonaceae; genus Dolichospermum; species Dolichospermum circinale. Next base: position 45,305 of record NZ_KE384599.1, on the reverse strand, counting down.
CAACTGTAACACCTTGGCATCAATTAGTTACAGAATGTTGGGGTGTAGGAATGCGTTTAGGTCAATTAAAGGAATTGTAAAGCCTTTAAAACAATCTAAATCAATCTAAATCAACTGTAAATCGTCAGAATACTAGACAATTCTTAACATTGTTTTCATAAAAAAATAATGTCTCTCATGTTACCTTAATCTAAATATAAGGATTGCACTAGATAACATAGGGGCATAGGTACAGGATTTTACATTCTCTTTTACCGTAGATAGTTTATTTACGGAGTTTAAGTTTTACAAAAAAACATTCTCAACCTTGCTATTCTGGAGGAAAACTCAATGCTACACCTACTCTATATTTTAGCTTTTACCGTTCTGGCATTTATAGCCGTTGGTAATTTAATTCGGAATTTGATTATGTTCAGTTTTGACAGGGAAAGGACTTATTCTAGCAACCAATCATCACCAGGTGGTTTTGGTTATTATGCAGCTAGAAGGCAATATGTTCCTCACCCTGAATTGTTAGACAGTGCTGGTAATATAATTAAAGAACCTTTGTTGGTCATGCGTTCCATTAATGTTGAAGATGCGAGAGAACAGTTAGATGCTCTTTATGAATCTTCCCCTAGTCAGAGAATTGATCATTCAGAAGGAGCTTGATTAATACTTTACTGCATTAAGTATGATTCTAGCGGGCAAGATGCCCGCGCCACAACATTCTTGAGTTTGTAACAGCTTATGGAAAGATGAACAGGATTGATCATGTATTTTATCGTCATCCTGTAAATCTTTAAATCCTGTAAATCCTGATTGAAACTATTTACGCTTCAATCACTACCCGTAGATTACCACGTTTTTTCGCAACCCGACAAGCGGTAGTGCTACCAGAACGCTCAAATTCTAAATCCAAAATAGTCCCACCAACACGCAAATTATGTAATGATAAACGATTGATGGATTCTGGTAAAGCCGGGTCAATAATTCGCAAACAATTATTTTGCGCGTCTGGGACTAAATTCACGATCATTTGCAATAATTGAAAGATACTACCGGTAGCCCAAGCTTGGGGTGTACAAGCAACAGGATACTGTACTGGTGCATTATCACCTTTCATTTCATAACCGCAAAATAGTTCTGGTGGTCGTTGATAAGGTTGCTGGGAAGTCATGTCAAATAATCCTTGAAATAATTCCAAAGATTGATCTATTAAACCTAAACTTCTTAATCCCATGGCAATTAAACTATTATCATGAGGCCAAACTGAACCAATGTGATAACCCATGGGATTGTAAGCTGGTGACAAACTACTTAAAGTTCTAATTCCCCAACCATTAAACATATCCGGTGCTTGTAATCTTTCGGCTACACTGTAGGCCTTTTCTGGGAGAAAAATTCCTAAAGATAAACAATGTCCAGGGTTGGAGGTAATACTATCTACTGGTTTACCTTTTCCGTCTAAAGCTAAAGCACAAAAATCTTGATCTTCTATCCAAAAATCTTCATTAAAACGAGTTTTTAAATCTCTAGCTTCTTCTAACCAAATTTCTGCTAAATCTAGCTGTTTTTTCGTTTTTGCAATTTCGGCCAATTTAACTTTAGCAGCATAGACATAGGCTTGAACTTCACATAGAGAAATTGGACCTATGGCTAATTCTCCTTTGAAGTTAACAATACAATCACCAGAGTCTTTCCAACCTTGATTATTTAACCCACGTTTTGACCGCCGATAATAACTAAGATAACCGGTTTTTTGCATATTCCGATCTATCCAATCCATGGCGGCTAAAGCATTCGGCCAAAGTGCTTCTAAGGTTTCTTGATCATGAGTCCAGGCGTAGTATTCAGCATATAACATTAACCACAATGGAGTCGCGTCAATTGTCCCATAATAGGGTGTATGGGGAATTTCTTGACACCGCGCCATTTCTCCTAAACGCAATTCGTGTAAAATTTTTCCTGGTTCTTCTTCCTTCCATTCATCTTCGTTTTTCCCTTGATAATCAGCTAATAACATCAATGTTTCTTTAGCAATTTGGGAATTTAACATCAATGTTTGGGAAGCGGTAATAATAGAATCCCGGCCAAATAAGGTTGAAAACCAAGGTACACCAGCAGAAACAGTTTTATATTTACCAAAAGATTGGCGTAATAGGTAAATATCTTGTTCTGCTCTTTCAATAACCCGATTGAAAAGACTTTTATCGGAACTAATGCGGGTAATTTGTTGTACCCAACTTTGCTCCTCCATCATCTCCGAGGCTTTGGCTTGTGCTAAGGTAATAGCTGGATTTACCGTTGAACCACCATTGTTATTAATTAACAAATTCAAACGATAACCGAGCTTTTGGGTTTCGTGAGAGCCTAATTCTAGCCGCCAAATCGCAGTATAACCTTGAAAATCATCCGGTTGTCGGTGTTGGAATTGAATCCGCGATTCCATGATCGAATTATCTAAAGCTTGATAGGCTAGAGTTAGGGATTCTTCTTTTTGGTGTTGAGATTGTACGCAGGGGATTAGGTCAATTTCTGGATTTTTTGGTTCTACTAAACGTAAAATTTGTCCCCGTTTTTCCCGACTATGACCCCGAACTTCAAATAAATCTACAAAATCTGCATCAAAGCTGAGACTTAGTTCAAAATTAATGGTGGTGGTGCTGTAGTTCGCTATTTCTATTTCTTCAAATAGTGCGCCATTGAGAACAATTTCTCGGCGTATCCCAATTGTATCAGGTTTTAACTCCTCTGTGATTTTGGGATTTGTACATAAAACCGATAGAGCAAAACCCTTGTCAGTAGTGCTACTCAGTAATACAGGCGATCGCCCATTAATCTGTAATTCTAAACGACTCAAAAACCGAGTATCACGACAAAACAGCCCCATGCTAGAATTACTTTCATCTGGGGAACAACTAGAAATATTCCCCATAGTATCCGTCACCAAAAATAAATCATCATCTTTAACTGTCAGCGTTGGTTGTGGTCTTTCACTGACAACACAAGGCCATTCTGGAATTGGTAATTTTTCTGCGGAAATAAATGTTTTTCCATCTAAAACAATTTTTTCTGATAGTTTGCTTGGTGTAGTCATATTTATTAATTTATCTGATATCATTAGTTGAAGTTACCTGTATAGGTGTAAATTGGTTTAGTTTGATGCGGTTCAATTAAAGGGGAAAATATTAACGTTACAACAATGAATCTTCCTAAATGTATACCTTTTTTCTAAAAAGTCAAGCCTGAAAAATGACTATTTTTCAAGAGTTTCTTCCTTGCTAAACCTTGAGAAATGCTAAAGGTAGAGAATACTTACTCAGACACAAAATCTGATGTAAATTATAAAAAAGCTGGAGAAAGATGATCACACCCTCAGAACTATGTAACTCATTAATTACCTCTACTTAGTTTATAGCTCACCTAATCAAAAACCTATGTGTAATTATAAAGACTAGGAGTCTTCTATTATGTCTACAACATCAGAAATTGCAGTGGAATTTCGTAATGTCAGTTTTGAAATTAATTACCGTCCACTATTATCTAACTTAAATATTAGTATTTATCAAGGAGAAGCCTTAATTTTATTGGGGCGTAGTGGTAGCGGTAAAACCACAACTTTAAAATTAATCAATCATTTACTTTTACCCACCCAAGGAGAAGTTTTAGTAGGTTCAAAATCTACAACTAACTGGGATGCTATCAAATTACGAAGACGTATAGGTTATGTCATTCAGGAAACAGGGTTATTTCCTCATTTTACCATTGCGGAAAATGTCGGACTTGTACCATCTTTAGAAAAATGGCCACTACAAAAAATTCAAAATAGAGTCTATGAAATGTTAAACTTAGTAGGACTAGAACCAGAAAAATTTGCTCAACGTTATCCCCACCAATTATCAGGGGGCCAACGTCAGCGAGTGGGAGTTGCTAGGGCTTTAGCCGCAGATCCACCTATCCTATTAATGGATGAACCTTTTGGCGCACTTGATCCTATCACTCGTTTGGAATTACAACAACAATTTCAATATTTACAACAACAATTAGGAAAAACCGTGATTTTTGTCACCCATGATATTCAAGAAGCTTTCTTTTTAGCCTCTAGAATTGGTTTAATGTATGAAGGAAATTTAGTGGAATTAGGAACGAAACAAGAATTTCTTAATTCTCAACATCCAGAGGCACAGGCTTTTTTAGCTTGTTTGAATGCGGCGAAAAATTGGCAACAACTTAACTAAAATTAGCGTAGAATTAGCAGAAAATCATGTTTTTATTTCAATACGGTTCAGAAATTATTCTCCACAGTGGAGAACATTTAATCTTAGTAACCATAGCTATGACAATAGCTATTTCTATCGGGCTTCCTGTCGGCATTTTTATCACTCGTCAACCACAACTAGCTTCTCCTATTCTGGGTTTAGCAAATGCAATTCAAACTATCCCTAGTTTAGCCATCTTTGGTTTTTTAATTTCCGTGCCATTTTTGGGAGGAATTGGTAAAATACCAGCCATAGTTGCTTTAACTCTTTATGCTTTACTTCCCATAATTCGTAATACCTATATTGGTATTAATAGCATCAATCCTGCTATTAAAGAAGCTGGAATAGGGATGGGAATGACAGACAAACAGTTATTATTAAAAGTAGAAATTCCTTTAGCTTTACCAGTTATTTTAGCAGGGGTGAGAGTAGCCACAGTTATATCTGTAGGAATTGCTACTATTGCTGCTGCTATTGGTGGTGGTGGTTTAGGAGTATTTATTTTTCGTGGTATTTCGACAGTTAATAATGAATTAATTTTAGCCGGAGCGATACCCGCAGCTTTAATTGCTTTGAGTGCAGATTTTGGTTTAGGATTATTAGAAAAAAACCTGACTAAACCAACAGGGAATAAATCAAATTTTGCGATTATTTTAGGAATAATTACTTTAATTATAGCTGGATTAATTGCATTTAACTATCAACAAAAACCAGCGACGATTATTATCGGTTCAAAAAATTTCACAGAACAAGTAATTTTAGGAGAATTATTAGCACAACAAATAGAAAATCATACCAAGTTAAAAGTAGATCGTCGTTTTAATTTAGGAGGAACATTTATTTGTCATGAAGCAGTTAAAGCGGGAAAAATAGCCGGTTATGTAGAATATACGGGTACAGCATTCACAGCAATTTTAAAGGAAAAACCGATTAATAATCCTGAAATTGTTTATGAAAAAACCAAAGAATACTATGATAAGAATTTGAAATTAACAGTGATGAAACCTTTAGGATTTGAAAATACCTATGCTTTAATTATTCGCGGTGAAGATGCAAAAAAATGGCAAGTTAAAACCCTTTCTGATATTGCTAAATATACTTCACAACTGAACGCAGGATTTGGTTATGAATTTATTGATAGAGAAGATGGTTATCCGGGGTTAGCAAAAACATACAACTTCAATTTTACCAAATCTCCTCAACAAATGGACTTAGGATTAATGTATAAATCTTTAGAAACAAAAAGAGTAGACATTATAGCAGCTAATTCTACAGACGGTTTAATTCCATTTTTAAACCTGGTGATCCTAGAAGATGATAAAAAATATTTTCCACCTTATGAAGCTGTACCTGTTTTTAATGAGGAGATTCTGCAAAAATATCCAGAATTAAGAGATACCATTAATCAATTAGGAGGTAAAATTTCTACAACTGCAATCCAAAAGATGAATTATCAAGTAGATAATCAATCTCAACCAGTAGAAAAAGTTGTCAGTGAGTGGTTAAAATCTCAAAGATTGTAACTTATTTCAGATTCCCGACTTCTTTGAGAAGTCGGAAATCTCATGAAAAGAACATTGATTTTGTGTTACTATGATCAGTAAGTATTTGAAAAGCAAAAGAGATAGAATATTATGAACATTATTATCCCTGATGAAATTCTTGAATCTGCTCAAATGTCAACCGATGATATTAAAGTTGAACTAGCAATTTTACTATATAAACAGAAAAAAATTAGCATAGGTCAAGCTCGTCATTTAGCAGGAATGCACTTAATTGAATTTCAGAAGGAAATGGCAAATCGAGGAATTTGTATTAATTATGATGTTGAGGATTTTGAAAATGATCTCATAAGTTTGAGAGAAATGGGTGAATTATGATTGTTGTCAGCAATACTTCACCTATTACGAATCTAGCAGCTATTGAGCAAATTGAGCTACTGCAAAAACTCTATAAAACTATTATTATTCCTCAAGCTGTTTATGATGAAATGGCAAATTTAGGTTATGAAGTTCCAGGAACAAAAGAAGTTAAAACCCTAGCATGGATTCAAACTCAACCTGTTAATAATTCTACATTGGTTGCAGAATTAAAAACAGAAATTGATCCAGGTGAAGCTGAAGCAATAGCATTAGCTCTGGAAATAAAAGCAGATAGACTGATTATAGATGACTATAAAGGTAGAGTTGTTGCTACTCGTTTAGGATTAAAAGTTACTGGAATTTTAGGAGTTCTCTTAGTCGTTAAACAGAGAAGACTAATTGAAAATATCAAACCTGTAGTTAATGATTTAATTAACATAGCAGGATTTCATATTAATCCCAGACTGTACACTAATATTTTACAAACTGCGGGTGAAGAGTAGATTCCTGTTATATCACCACCAATTTGTCCCCGGTTCACCTTTAAAGGGACCAACAATATCCGTAGTTATCCATCCTCCATAAAAATTACCAGCTTGAGGTATAACTAACTCATCATTAACATAACAAGCATCCATCAAACTAGGATAAAAACTATAGAATTCTTGAATGGAACTAAAGTTAGGAGTAGGCTGAATATATCGCCAAGCAGCATTATTGATATATTTATCACCCACAGAAACATCATAATATTCACAAATACCTTTCCATTCACACATACTTTTTTTAGCTGTTGCTATTAAATATTCTGTTTTAATATCTTCAGCAGGAATATAATAACCCGGAGGATGACTAGTTTCTAAAACTCTTTTTCCCCCAGTTGTTTCTGCTAAAACAATACCATTGACAATGATTTTTAGATGTTTATTAGTATCTTGTAAAATTGCGGGACGAGGATAATTCCAAACAGATTCTTGTCCTGGTTGTGGGGTAATAGATTGTGGTTTCATGATTGCTAATTTATGGTGATTAAGTATCTTGTACTTGTTAGAAATCAGTACGGGCTTTCCTGCCGTTCACCCGTACAGGATTCAGGAGAAAGAATTGATAATTGATAATTGATAATTTTTTCACCAATCACCAATCATCACCAAAAGGTTTCTCTTGAGTCTAAGACTTAACTAACACAATTTTTGAGTCATCAGAGGAAGCTGTGCTTACCATTCCCGAATACTCCCCATTATAATTAGTAAATTCAGCCGGTGATCTGCGAATATTAGATAAACGAACTTGCCAATCGGAAACCTGGTCATAAGTTAAGTGATGAGTATTAGAGGTTGTTGTCCATACTCCCCATAAACAACTATCTTCAAATTGCAGTAATCCCTCTTTGCGTAAATTAAAAGCTTGGGGTGTTCCGGGTAAAGGAATAATGCTATAGCAAGAGGTCTGAAATTCTAATTCAGGGTTAATCTTTACCAGTTCATCTACCAGGTCTGTAATTGCTTCCTCAAGACGTAATAAGTCATCATGATCATCATCAGGTAGACCGATAATAATGCCATAGGTAACCACAGGTACACCAGTGCTAACTACAGATTTCATCAATGTACAATGCTCTTGCCAGGGTAGCAACTTTTTGTAGGCTTCCCGTCCAAAAACAGGACGTTCTGCGGGGATATAAGCCAAAGGACAACCAACTTTTCCATCCCAAGCGAACAAGGCTTGAATCAGTTCTTCATCAGGTCTAAGATCAGTGCTTTCGTAGTTACGCCCACTGCCCAAAGTTGTTTTCCTCAGTTCCAAACCATTTGGCCACATCAGAGATACTCCTATCTCCCGCGCACCATCAGTAATATCTATAATCTCTTGTCGTCCTTGAGGAAATAGACCACGGGCCAGAAATTGATCAGATCCGATATTGATAGCCACTGCCCCCGCTTCCTTCTGGATAGCCAACCATTTCAGGGCTGTTTCTGGGGACATTCGGCGATAACCAGTACCGTAGGTAGGAGTCATGCAAAAATCACAGGTGCGATCGCAACCAATATCTGCCACCAGTGAACCCACAGGTACTTTTCCTTGAACATTGGGAAGAGTCCCTAAACATTCCCTGGCTACTTCCACAGAAGGTAAAGCCCACTCCTCTGGACTTTTGGCTTTAGTTTTTCTAGGATATTGTTTACCGTTGGCAAAAATCACCCCTGAAAGTTCTTCTCTTGGTATTCTTCCCAATACATAATCAAACAGCGCCCAATTTGCAGCCCCAGATTTATCTTGAACAACGGCTGTTGCACCTGCTTTTAAGTAGTGATGGGGTTCAGCCAAAGCATCAGAACCTCCCACCACAATGGGGCGATTTCCTTTAGCCAAATGTTCAATTACCATACAGGTAACTTGACGATCTTGAGAGAAATTAACTGTCACACCCCAAGCATCAAAGGCTTGAGGATCAACGGCGGAAATTTTACCCCCCACATAAGTTTTCCGCAGAGTCATCCCTTTCCAGGACACTTCACCAAACTCTTCACTATAATTGTCATCTCTAAGATTGACTAATTGGGCATCAAATCCTCCGGCTTGCAAGTCAGGAATCAAAACTTGTTTACTGATTAAGGAACGATGTCTATATAACGAAGTCCAATTTTTGCCCTCTGCATCGTATAATCCGGTGGCAGGTACTTCAATTAATCCAATTGTGGGTCTTTTGTGAGATGTTAAGGTCATAATGATCTCCTCTGATTCTTGATATTTTCATGGCATTAGTTGAACTGAAAATCCACTAAATCTATTTATCCAACCTGACACAAAATCAATCCAAACCATCCTTTTTGATCAGTCCAAGTTTTGACGGTTTTTAATCCTTTACTGTCTAGTTGTTCTGACATGGTTATTAAATCAAACTTCCGAGAAATTTCTGTTAATATACTTTCTCCTTCTACAAAATGTACCTTTAAATCCAAAATTTCCAAGTGAACCCAATGGCTTTTTTGACAATGTAAATACATCTCAATTTGATGATCAACCTGATTATAAATTGCTTGATGTTTAAACAAGTTGAGATCAAAGTTACCTTGAAAACGCCAATTCAGATGAGACAGCATATTCAAGTTAAAAGCAGCAGTCACTTCTTGACTATCATTATAAGCAGCTTCTAAAATATCCTGGGGTTTTTGTAAATCAATACCCAATAAAAAGTAATCTCCTAGTTGTAAAGTGCGAGAAACTTGATTTAAGAAAATATCACATTCTTCCGGGTTAAAATTCCCTAAAGAACTTCCCAAGAAAAATAACATCCGTGATTGTAAATAATTCGATTCTAGATGAACTAAAGCCTGTTCATAAGTCCCTAATAGTCCATGAATAGATAAATCAGGATACTTTTCTTGTAACTGTAAAACACTAGTCTTTAGAATACCTCCACTAACATCAATAGGAAGATATCTACAAGAGTTAGCAATCTTTTGATAAGCAGTTAATAAAGCTTGAGTTTTTGTAGAACTACCACTACCTAATTCTATCAACTCACAACAATTTGTAATTTCTGCAATTTCATCAGCATATTGTTGTAAAATCCAGGCTTCTGTACGAGTCGGATAATATTCTGGTAACTCACAAATCTTTTCAAATAATAGAGAACCAGGATCATCATAAAAATATTTGGGGGGTAAATTTTTCTGTTTTTCAGTTAACCCCTTAATGACATCTTTACCATCAATACTTAGCTCTTGATAATGATGATCTAAAACTGTTAAAGGTTGTGTAATCATTTGCTAAATCCTCTCTGTTTACTCTGCGACTCTGGGTGAAAAAAAGATATTTATTTAATCCAAACTTTCAGCAATTCTAAAACCGACGTGCTGATAAAAAAATGGACGAAACCAGTTACGATAACAAGGTAAAGCCATTGTACCATTCGTTGCCCAAGAACCACCCAACATCATAAAATGTTTATTATCAAAAAATGGTGCAGATTGATCTGGATAAAGATCATGGGTTTGAAATCCTGGTAAGGGGTAGAATCTACTAGACAACCATTCCCAAACATTACCCCGTAAGTCAGAAATAGCAGATTGATTATTTTCTGAAAACATTCCTACAGGAGTTGGGGAAATAAATTGTAAGTTGAGATTGTAGTTATTTGATAATCTAGAATCTTCAGATATTTTCAGAGCTTGATTCCATTCTACTTCTGTCATTAACCGAGTATTCTTACCTTTCCATTGACAATAAGCCATTGCTTCATAATGGTTAACTTCTACAGGCCAATCTAAAGGTAAATCTATTTCATCAAATGTAGCACGATAACGATAGTTATTTTCTTGGGTTATCCAGAACTTAGGATATTCTACATTGTAGAGTTGTTTCCATGTCCAAGATTCAGCATTCCAGTAATTAGAATTGTTGTAACCACCTGCTTGAACAAATTCTAAAAATTCTCCATTTGTAATTAGATATTGACTAGCTAAAAATGGTTGGACTTCAACTTCTAAATTACCATATTCACTATCCCACCCAAAAGTTAAATCATCTTGATTTTTTCCTAATTTGACGACACCACCGGGAATTTCTCGCATTTGATTATCAGGAATTTCTCCATTACTGGGTGCATAATTCCATCTTTGGGGACGTTGTAATTTATCAATTGGTAGTTGACGCAACAGCATCGAAGAGGTTTCCAGATGAATGCGACTATGTTCTATTCCCATTAATAAAGCCCAAATAGGATGTTGTTGATGAATGGGTAAATTTAGGGTAGTGTTGTTAATGATTGCTGTAATTTCTGACCTAGCTTTATTTCGATATTCCCAGACTTTTTCAACATCAGGCCAGTTAAATCCTTGAATAGCTTCCTCTAGTTCTGCCGGTGTTTCTGGATCAACGCCAATTTCAAACAGAGTTTCATATTGGGGATTAATCCGATTTGTTAATAAACCAACCTGAATTAATTTATTGATATAAAAAACAGCCGAATGTCCAAGATAGAAAATTAATTTATTTCTTAAAGGATCGGGATTTAGATAAAAGGTTTCTTCCTTAATTACACTTTTCATTAAGGTTTCTTCCATTTCCCAGGAATTTTCAAAATAGTTAAGTAGGATTGTGGAACTACAATTATCGAGTTGGGGAATATGGGTATCTGTCATTTTATTAGCCTTGGTAATTAATTCCTTGGTATAAGTTGGATTAACTAAATTATTTTATCTGAGATTATGTTAACATAACTATGTTATATTGTCTTTTCAGTATATAGATAAGTTCGTAAAAAAAGTTTACATATTCCGATTACAAAATGTATAATTGAAAGTTACGATTATATGCAATATAAACGGGTAAAGGCATGAAAATCACCGCATAATTATGGATGTACAACAATTTGCTCAATTAATGATCAACGGTATTGCTGTAGGTAGCATTATTGCCCTAGCAGCCGTCGGACTGACTCTAACCTACGGGATTTTACGGTTATCTAATTTTGCCCATGGTGATTTTCTCACCTTGGGCGCTTATCTAACCCTGATGACCAATAGTACAGGTGTAAATATTTGGCTGTCAATGATTTTAGCAGCTTTGGGAACAGTAGGAGGAATGTTACTAGCAGAAAAATTACTGTGGTCAAAAATGCGGTCTATCCGTGCCACCTCCACAAGTCTGATCATTATCTCCATTGGGCTGGCTTTATTCCTCCGCAACGGGATTATTTTTATCTGGGGAGGTAAAAACCAAAACTATAATCTACCCGTGATATCAGCTTTAGAATTTGGTACATTAAGAGTACCGCAAAATCAATTATTGGTACTGGGATTAGCTATTTTAGCCATTTTATCCCTTCACTACCTACTACAAAATACCAAAGTTGGTAAAGCCATGCGGGCAGTGGCTGACGATTTAGATTTAGCTAGAGTATCGGGTATTAATGTTGATAGAGTAATTCTTTGGACTTGGGTAATTGCTGGTACATTCACTTCCTTGGGAGGTAGTATGTACGGGCTAATTACAGCCGTGCGTCCAAATATGGGTTGGTTTTTAATCTTACCCCTATTCGCTTCTGTAATTTTGGGCGGAATTGGCAATCCTTACGGAGCGATCGCCGCAGCCTTTATAATTGGCATTGCCCAAGAAGTTAGCACCCCTTGGCTAGGTTCACAGTATAAACAAGGTGTAGCCCTATTAATCATGATTCTGGTGCTGCTGATTCGTCCCAAGGGTTTATTCAAAGGCACAATTTAAGCAGCACCAGCCTACTTCTAACTATTCAATAATGTGGAAGTAGTAAGCTGCTACCAAAAAGTTAACAGCCAAAAGTAATAAAGCCCAACCAGTACGGAAAGCGTAGGAAGGTTTAGCAGCAGGTTTTCCTTTAGCAGTCATAAGCGGTTCTCCTAATTTTGTGGCTTTTTAAGAAATAGCAAACTCACGCGCCAATTTTGCAAATTCTTTAAAAATATTTTTGTAAGGTTGGTCAGTTGTCAGTTGTCAGTTGTCAGTTGTCAGTTGTTGGTAGGAAAAATCTTTTCCTCTGCACCCCTGTCCCCTGTCCCCCGTTCCCTGTTCCCTGTCCCCCGTTCCCTGTTCCCTGTTCCCTGTCCCCTGTCCCCTGTTCCCTGTCCCCTGTTCCCTGTTCCCTGTTCCCTGTCCCCTTATTCCTCCCCAGCGTGGTAGGAACTGCGAACCAAGGGACCCGAACGGACATGATTAAAACCCATATCCTTGGCTATATCACCTAATTCTGTAAATTCCTCCGGTGTCCAATATTTTTGGACTGGAAGATGATCTAAAGAAGGACGCATATATTGACCAATGGTCAGGCGATCGCACTTTACAGAGCGCAAATCCCTCATTGTCTCAATTAATTCATCTATTGTTTCTCCGTGACCCACCATCACACCCGACTTCGTAGGAATCTGATCATTAAATTCTTTAACTGTCGCTAATACAGCCAAGGAGCGGTCATATTTTGCCCCTCGACGCACGGTTGGGGTTAACCTGCGGACTGTTTCCACATTATGGTTAAAACAAGCCGGTTCAACTTGAATAATCATCTTGAGGCTATGACGTTGGCCAGCTAGACCTCCACTACCCCAAAAATCCGATGTTAACACTTCAATTTGAGTTGCTGGGTTCAGATCACGGATAGTTTCCATAGTCTTGACAAAATGACCCGCTCCCCCATCAGCTAAATCATCACGGGCTACAGCAGTTAACACCACATACCGCAATCCTAAAAGCTGTACTGATTCTGCTACTTTTTGGGGTTCTTGCTCATCCAAAGCCATGGGGGCATGACCTTTATCTACTTGACAAAAAGCACAGGATCTGGTACAGGTCGGACCCATTAATAAAAAAGTCGCTGTTTTTTGAGCGTAGCATTCGCCCCGATTTGGACAACGTCCCTCTTCACAAATCGTGTGAATTTGACGCTGCTTAATGATCCGCTGGACAGTAGACATTTCACTAGCTTTACCCAGAGGACGACGCAACCAGCTAGGCATAGTTATAATTTCTGACTTGATATCAACCTTTTGTGAATAATTCATAATATATACTTACCTATCTCGCTGATCTCAATTTATCTTACTACTTAAACCGAAAAACCAGTTAATTTGCAGTTAGTAACTGACACTTGTGTTTACAATCAAAATATTTTACAGTAACATTCTCTACCTTGCAGCAAGCTCTAAATATAATCAGGAAAATTTAGTAACTGACACTTGTGTTGATAATCAAAATACTGTATAGTAGTATTCTCTACCTTGCAGCAAACCCTAAATACAATCAGGGAAATTAAAAAATCAATTGGCTATCCGAATAAATGAGGTTTCAGTAGGACCAGCAGCTATGGCAAATAACAGAATTTTAGTTATTGACGATACCAGCGTTGTGAGAATAAAAATCAGAGAAATGTTACCCCCTGGTTTCGAGGTAATCGAGGCTAACGATGGTTTGCAAGGCTATAATTTGATACTTGAGGAAAAATTCAATTTGATCATACTAGATTTTCTGTTACCGAAAATGAGTGGTTGGGAAATTTTCCACAATATTCAAGTTAAACCAGAGTTACGGAAAATTCCTTTAGTGATCATGTCAGGTAGTAAGGAAGAAGTAACGGAAAAATTAGTAGAACCATTTGAATATTTTGAATTTTTGGGCAAACCTTTTGATAAAACGCAACTTATTAACGCGATTAAATCAGCAATAGCCAAATCCAAGAAGGGTCAGCAAGACTTAAACTCACCCCAATTTACCTCTGATGTCAATGAGGTAGATTCACTTAATGAAATAAAATCATTAAATGACAAAATTGTCAGGATGCAATTAGAAATTGATGGACTAAAAAAACAGGTTAATCAAATTGTCGCTTTTATCAAACAGAAAATCAAGTAGTTTTGTGCTTTGTAGTTATTATCACATAAGCACATTGACAAAAAATGGGGAATTGGGTATTAGATATCTCTAGAAATTAAATATCTGTACCCAATAACCATTGTAGAGACGTTCCATGGAATGTCTCTACAATCTTTACCTTCAGAGGTTTATGGAAGATCAGCTTTATTACCCATTGCTGAAAAATAACCTAGAATTGCTTTACCTCTTGATTAGTAATAACACTAGCTTGTGTACTGACAACCTTTGCTGCTTGTAACATAGGAGTGTTAGTAACAGAATTATTAGCCAAAGTAAACAAGGGATTAGATAAAATTCCAGAGATAGTAGTAGCTATCAAAGTTACTATCAAACCGACTTGTAAAGGTCTAAGCCCTGGTAAATCCCAACGCACTTGGGGATAATTTTTGACTACCTGGGACATTTCTTGAGGTTCTTTGACCACCATCATCTTAACTACACGAATGTAGTAATAGATAGAAACCACACTAGTAATTAAACCGAGCAGAACTAACCAGTAAAGACCAGCTTGCCAACCTGCCCAAAATAGGTAAATTTTGCCAAAAAATCCGGCTAATGGGGGAATACCACCCAAAGACAACAGGGAAATACTCAAACCCAGTGTGAGGAGAGGGTCTTTTTGATACAAACCTGAGTATTCGGCAATTTGATCTGTTCCCGTGCGGAGAGAGAATAATATCACACAAGTAAAGCCGCACAAGTTCATAAACAGGTATACCAATAGATAGAAAATCATACTGGAATAACCGGCATCAGTTCCCGCAATTAAGCCAATCATCACAAACCCAGCTTGGGCAATAGATGAATAAGCTAACATCCGTTTCATGCTAGTTTGGGCTAGGGCGACAACGTTACCCAATACCATACTTAGGACAGCCAAAGCAGTGAAAACAAATCTCCACTCATCAGCTACAATCGGGAAGACAGTGGTTAATAAGCGGATAGCCAGAGCAAACCCGGCTGCTTTAGAACCAACGGATAAAAAAGCAATTACAGGGGTAGGTGCGCCTTCATAAACGTCTGGTGTCCATTGGTGAAAAGGTGCAGCGGAAATTTTAAAGCCAATACCCGCAATTACGAAAACTAGAGCAATTACTAAACCTAGAGATTGACCAACATTCGCTGTGGCAATACCCTGAGCGATCGCACTTAATTCCGTTTGTCCACCAGATAAACCATATAAAAGGGAGACACCATACAAAAATACTGCTGTACTAGAAGCACCAATTAACAGGTATTTCAACGCCGCTTCATTGGAACGGGAATCACGTTTTGTATAACCTGTCAACAAATAAGAGGAAATACTCAGAGCTTCTAGAGAGATGAAAATCATCACCAACTCATTAGCGCCGGATAAAAACATTCCTCCCAAAGTCGCAGTCATCAAAATAGCGATAAATTCGGCTAAAGCCGTACCACTTTGTTCGACATAGCGAATTGACATTAATATTGTCACCATCGCCGATAGAGCGATGATACCACGAAAGACAATACTCAGGTCGTCACCATTAAAACTACCAGTAAAGGCAATGGGGGTAGTTGTATCCCATTGAAAGTATAGAGCGATTATTGCCGCTGTTAAACCGAGCGTAGCTAGATATCCTATCCAGCGAGCAGAGCTACGCCCCAAAATCAAATCAACAATCAAAACCCCCAGAAGGGTAATCATGACGATTCCCTCTGGTAAAATCGTTCCCGCATTTAACTGGGATGCAAAATTAGCAAAATCCATGAGATGTATAGGTTTTAGCGATTAGCTGACACAAGTTTATTCTATCTATAGTTTTTAACTAAAATTGCATTGATCTTTCTATCTTTAACAGTTGATAATTCTTATAAGTAGGTGGGCGTTAAAAATTGTCGTTGGGGCAAGGGAACAGGGAACAGGGAAGAGGTGACAGGTGACAGGTGACAGGTGACAGGGAAGAGGGAACAGGTTACAGGTTACAGGGAACAGGTTACAGGTTACAGGGAACAGGTTACAGAGAACAGGGAACAGGTTACAGAGAACAGGCTTCGCCGTGAGCGTCAGCCGAACGGTTTTCGGCAACTTTACTTTTTGTTACATATTTCGGTTTTTTTCCGTTCATCTACTTATTTGATTTTAGCTAACCGGATATTCCTGTAAGCATAGCTTAAAGCACTTTATCTGCCAGCCTTTAAAACTTGTTCCGCTGTCAGTTTGAAATTTGGGAATGTCGGCAAAGTAATGGGTTGATTGCCTCGAATTTGCTGAATTTCATACTCTCCTTTGACTAAGGTACAAATGGAAAGGGTAGGTTGTTTCGGTTTCCCAATATGTCGAGTCCCACCTAGACCCGCATAATCCGCAATCCAATATTCAGGAATACCTAGAATTGCGTAGTCTTCGACTTTACGCGCATAATCGTTTTGCCAGTTGCTACTAACTACTTCCATCACAAATTTAATCGAACTGCCCAGCGTGAGGATTGATTGGTCATTCCAAAGTAGTTCTTTCGCAAGTTCATTGCGATCAATAACCATAATATCAGGTCGAAATGCTGTTATACCCAAGTTAGAAGGACGTAGTAATCCTCGCTGAAGGACAAACCAATTTAAACCTATTGCATCAATTTGGGCGCAAATTTTTGTGGTAGTAAAAGCTGAAACTTCTTCATGGTAGCCCGTTGGTTCCAAATCAAACACCTCTCCATCAATCAATTCGTAGCGGTTACTGTCACCATAACGGACGATAAAATCGCCAAAACTTAGTAACTGCTGTTGTATTGGTATTTCGGTTGCAATGGTCATAGGTCAACTTAGCCCCATCAATATCATCACTCTAGCATTTTCGCTAAATCCATGCACTCCGAATTAAAAAGGCTAACGTAAAGTTCACCTTGATAATAAGAGGAGATGGCGATCGCCCTAAATTTTTCAAAAAAACAGTAACAGTAGGATGTATGATGTTAATTAATTTTGGCTGGGAATATTGTTTGGTGGAAATGTTGGGTTTCCTTTCGTCAACCCAACCTACAAGATCGGTGATTGCACTAAAGTAAACTGGGGATATTTTCGGATTTTTAGTCATCTTTAGATGACTTTTGCTATTAGACAGGGAATTCATTCCCTGGCGGGTTGTGGATTTTGCGTAAGACAGCTATAGCAGCTTAAGCAATCAAACTGAAATTACTACTAGTGAGGGTGATATCAGGATTACCTAAACGGGCAAATTCAAACACTGTTCCCGTACCCAAAATACTGCCGTCTTGGTTATAGAATAGACTTCCCGTACCTTGACTAAACACAATACGAGCGTTACTAGCATTGACAAATTCATCATCACTAACAACTGCAAAGTCAGTTAAAGCCTGTCCTGGAAGGTTAGTAATGGCGTTAAATGTAGCTTTACTTAATACAATCTGGTCTAGTCCCGCTTCAAACTCGCTAATGTAATCAACGCCTAAGCTGGTACTAAACACACTATTGCTTTGAAACAGATATTGATCATTACCAACTCCTCCCGTCAAGATATCATCACCAAGTCCCCCCCAGAGACTATCATTACCGGTGCCACCGTTGAGAATATCATTACCTGCTCCTCCCCAGAGGGTATCATTTCCTCCTAGTCCTTGCAGTTGGTCATTACCACTACCGCCATTTAAGGTATTATTTAGAGCATTACCTGTGAGACGGTCATTTCCTATACCACCTGTGGCATTTTCAATGACGTTATTAGCAGAGAGAATCAGTTTAAGATTACTATTGACCGTTTGTGAAGTTGCAACACCCAAATTCACATTTACAGCAGCAGTTGTTCCCGTCAAATCAATAGTATCAGTTCCCCCTGTTGCCGTCTCTGTAATTGTGTCAGTTCCTAAAGCAGAATTGGCAACAAAACCATAAGTATCATTACCATTTCCACCTGCCAGAATGTTATTGGCACTATTACCTCTGAGGATGTTATTGTTGGCATTACCCGTACCATTGATAGCTGCTGTTCCAGTTAAAGTCAAGTTTTCCACACCTGCGGCTAAAGTTGTGGTAGCAGAAGCAGTCAGGGTATCTGTAATAGTTGTGGTAGCAGTGCTTTTTGTTCCTAAACCGGCATTGGTAGGAGATGTCAGCGTTACAGTAAAGGTTTCATTCGGTTCATTAATGGCATCATTGAGAATGGGAATAATGATATTTTGACTGGTAACACCAGGGTTAAAGGTCAAAGTTCCGGTTATAGTGGTATAATCTGACCCTGCTATAGCTGTACCGTTACTGGTTGCGTACTGTACAGTGATCGTTTGGGTACTGGCAGCAGACAGGGTAACGGTATACTGAACGTTCTGAGGACTGGTTGTACCTTCAACTATTGTCTGGTCTGCACTGAGGTTAATGGTGACAGACGGTGCAACATCATCATTGGTTATAGTGCCCGTTACTGCTGTATTTGTACCAACAGTGTAACCTGTACCTGCAACTAGGGTTAACGCAACGGTTTCGTTATTTTCAACGGTGGTATCTGCGGTGGGGTCTATTGTTAGTGTTGCGGTACTTGAACCTGCTGCAAAGGTAATGGTTTTTCCTGTTCCGGGTGTTGCACCTGTATAGTCGTTGCTGGATGCCGTACCTGCAATATTATAGTTTACTGTCAGGGGGTTGGTTGTTGGAGTTGTGCGGGTGAAGGTGTAAATTAGGTTGGCTGTTCCGTCTTCTAGTACGCTACTGGGAGATACGGCTAAGGTAATGGTGGGTAAAGCCACATCATCATTAGTAATAGTACCCTGAGCTTGAGCATCTGCAATACTCGCATTTGTGGCGTTACTCAAGTTAACAAAAAAGGTTTCGTTTGCTTCAAATAAGCTATCTCCCAAGACAGAAACGGTAATTTGTTTACTGGTTTCTCCAGGGTTAACATTAAAGATTAATGTTCCCGTTGTGGCTGTGTAGTCACTTCCTGCGGTAGCTGTGCCATTAGCTGTAGCATAATTAACGGTGACAGGTTGGAAGGTTTCACCAGAAAGGGTGACGGTAAAGGTGGCGTTTTTTGTACCGCTGTTACCTTCAGTTAAGGTAACGTCATTTATACTGAGACTGAGGTTAGGGGCAGGTTGAAATTCAAATGCCCCGATATCAACTGTACCACCGGAAATTCGTGTATATCCACTGCCTCGGTTATCAAAGGGAATGGGTTCTGTTCTATTTCCATCGCCATCAAGGTCTTCTGTATCAGCAGGGATTAAGCTGTTGTTACCAGCGTTAATCGCTGGGCTACCAGAAAGGAGAGCATGGGTGAGGGTGAGTCCACCGTTGTTTTGTAAGGGTCCGAGTCCAGGGTTGGGGTTAACAATATCTGTACCAGTGCCTACAGTGCCTTTAGCGCCAGTTAAGTTACCAATTAGGTTGTTATTGTTACCATTAAATAGCGCTGAACTCAAAAAAGAAGAGAGAAGATCAGGAGCATTACTATTTATATTCCCAGCCACAATCGTGTTTTTGAGGTTAACCGTGGCACTAAGACTATAAATACCGCCACCGCCATTGCCGTATTCGGTGCTGATAGCAGTATTCTTGGTAACAGTGCTGTTGATCAAATTGAATACTCCATTAGTAGAAGCATATATACCGCCACCTGTAGAATTAGCACTATTACCACTGATTGTAGTATTGAGTAAAGCAACTGAAGTGCCATTACTTGTTATGCCGCCCCCATTTCCCGCACTATTACCTCTAACGGTAGTATTGATCAGAGTCACCGATCCAGATACAGTAGAGATGCCGCCACCGTAAACTCCCCCTTCGTTGTTACTAATTGTCGAGTTAGTTGCAATTAGTGTACCGCCGGAATTGTATATGCCGCCGCCTTCTTGAGAAGAGTCACCAGCAGCGATATTATTACTAACTATGCTGCCGTTGCGTAGGTAGACGAAACCACTGTTGTAGATGCCGCCTCCTCTATTAAAAAAACCGGACGCTTTGTTGCCTGTAACTGTCGAATTATACAAATCGAGAGCGGCATTAGAATCAACCCTAATACCTCCACCATCACTAGATATATTGCCGCCCGTAACGACTACATTCTGTAAGCTTAATTGACCACCATCGAGTACCTGAAAAACGCGATCGCTATTTAATAAACCTGACGCATTAATAGTTGCTTGTCCACCAACTGCCACAATATAAAGCACATTACTGCGACTTTTAATATCTAAATCTCCTGTCAAGGCTGCATTTTCATTAATCCCATTTGATGTCAGGTTGTAAGTTGTTCCTCCAGTTAACTGGATTTCATAATCAGTAGTCGGATTCGCATTGGCGATTATAATCGCATCCCGCAATGATAAACCACCAGTAGCACTACCATCATTTTGATCTGCGGTTGTTGTCACTGTTAAAACAATTGGCGCAGCTTGTTCTACAGCAATTACTTTTCCGTCTACAGTAATAGTTGCCCAATCATTTTCTGTGTTAATTCTGCCTAATTCTTGAGTTGTTAAATTCTGCCCGCGCACCAATGCTGAGAATTTTTCCCCTTCATCTCCGGGGGTGTCTATTTGATTAATTTGAGCATCAATAAAATGCCCAATTTCCTCTAACAAAACTGCACTAATAGCTTCTGCTGTAGAAGTTGCGAGAAAATTAGCTGATAAATAAATCTGATTATTGCTACTGGCATAAGCCCCATTGGCATTGCCAAGAATGCTACTATCTAAAATCTCAATTTGCGGAAGTTGACTAAAATCACCAGATAGCCACTGTAAACGCAGAATTTCCGCACCGCTACGGTTGTATTGTGTACCAAAAGCTGTATCAAATAAATTCCAGAAGTTGTCTAAATCGGCAAAGGTGCTGAGTTGGTTATATGTAAGCGTCAGGGCAGAGTTGAGCAAGGTATTCATGGATTTGATTATTTATTCCTATGCAAATAATGTGACACAAATACTTACAACTGTCAATCTCTACATTCATGCTACAAGTTATAATCAACTTGTAAGCTACTATGCCCCAAATACGTTGTAGGGGCAAACCCCCCGTGGTTGCCCAAACCCTCCGTGGTTGCCCCAAATACCCCGTGGTTGCCTCAAATACCCCGTGGTTGCCTCAAATACCGGGGTAGGCACG
>NZ_KE384599.1:0-23639 GCF_000426905.1 Dolichospermum circinale AWQC131C | reverse complement strand
TACCCCTACAACCTCTACATTCTGTTTGGATCTTTTGCGGGTAATTTGGAAAGGTGTAGGCACAGGGGCGCTACCTCTACAACCTCTACATTAAATCCAAATCTTTTATATAATTAATTTTGCCTGCCTAAAGTGTGAATCCTGTATTATTGAATTTCCGGGGTATTTTACAAACTATAGTCGCCAACTATGCGCTAGATAAGTTAAAGATGGAAATAACTGACACTTGACTCTCAAAGGTTACTTTTCTCATGCTCAAAACAATCACCAGACTTGAATTTGAGAAAATTCCCCCGCTGTTGGGTAGCTTGTGTAATTATACAATCACTACTTAGGCGTGATATTTCGTCTTGACATTTCGCAAAAATTAACCCAACTTGACTATTTAGCTGTATAGCTATTATTTATTTTAAATTTCCATGTCAACTCTCGTTATTGTCGAATCTCCCACAAAAGCTCGCACTATTCGCAACTACCTACCAAATGATTATCGGGTAGAAGCTTCCATGGGTCATGTTCGTGACCTTCCCCAGTCGGCCAGCGAAATTCCCGCAGCCGTCAAAGGGGAAAAATGGGCGCAGCTTGGGGTAAATGTAGAAGCTGATTTTGAACCGATTTATGTAGTCCCCAAAGATAAAAAGAAAATTGTTACTCAGTTGAAAGAAGCTCTCAAGGGCGTAACTGAACTGATTCTAGCCACTGACGAAGACCGGGAAGGGGAAAGCATTAGTTGGCATTTATACCAATTACTCAAGCCGAAAGTGCCGACAAAGCGCATGGTGTTTCATGAAATCACTAAGGAAGCAATTCAAAAAGCTTTGAAAGACTGCCGTACCATTGATGAGCAGTTAGTCCGCGCTCAAGAAACCCGGCGCATTTTAGACCGATTAGTAGGATATACCCTATCTCCGCTACTATGGAAAAAAATCGCCTGGGGATTATCCGCTGGTCGAGTACAATCTGTAGCAGTACGCTTATTAGTAACTAAGGAACGTCAACGCCGAGCTTTTCATGAAGGGACATATTGGGATTTAAAGGCCAGTTTAAAGCAGGAAAAAAGTCCTTTTAGCGCGGTTCTGGTGACTCTTGGCGGTACGAAAGTTGCCACAGGCAGCGATTTTGACCCGACAACTGGTAGGATTACCGCAGGTCGCAATGTGGTCTTACTCAATGAAGAAGAAGCGGAAGCCCTAAAAGCCCGTTTAGAAGGGAAAACTTGGACAGTGACGGATATGGAAGAACGTCCAGTCACTCGCAAACCCGCGCCACCGTTCACGACTTCTACATTACAACAAGAATCTAACCGCAAATTGCGTTTGTCAGCACGGGATACAATGCGGGTAGCTCAGAATTTGTATGAGCAAGGGTATATTACCTATATGCGGACAGATTCCGTGCATTTATCTGATCAAGCGATATCCGCCGCCCGCGCTTGTGTAGAACAAAAATACGGTAAACAATATCTGAGTCCCCAACCTAGACAATACACAACTAAATCTAAGGGCGCACAAGAAGCCCATGAAGCCATTCGTCCCGCCGGTAGCAGTTTCCGCACGCCCCAAGAAACTGGGTTGACTGGACGGGAATTTTCTGTATATGATTTGATTTGGAAGCGTACTGTTGCTTCACAAATGGCTGATTCTCGCCAAACTCAAATTACTGTACAAATACAAGTTGAAGATGCTGGTTTTCGTTCTTCTGGTAAGCGCATAGACTTTCCGGGCTACCTTCGCGCCTACGTTGAAGGTTCGGATGATCCTGATGCTGCTTTAGAAGATCAAGAGGTAATTTTACCTGCTTTGAAAGTTGGAGATCATCCTCAATGTCATGAACTGGAAACCGTCAGCCATGAAACCCAACCTCCAGCCCGGTATACAGAAGCAACTCTAGTGAAAACTTTAGAAAGTGAAGGTATTGGTCGTCCTAGTACCTACGCCAGCATTATTGGTACAATAGTTGATAAAGATTATGCCCAATTGGTGAATAATGCCCTAATTCCCACTTTTACCGCTTTTGCTGTCACTGATTTACTGGAAAAACATTTTCCAGATATTGTTGATCCTAGTTTTACTTCTAAAATGGAGCAAACCCTAGATGAAATTTCCACTGGTGAGGCTCAGTGGCTACCCTACTTAAAGGAATTTTACCTTGGTGAGCAGGGTTTAGAAACTTTGGTTAAGGAACAAGAAAGCGAAATTGACGCTAGTAAAGCTAGAACTGTAGAATTAGAAAATTTAGATGCTAAAGTCCGTATTGGTAAATATGGTCCTTATATTGAAGTTAGCAATGGGGAGGAAGTATTTACCGCTTCTATCCCTAAAAACCTGACTCCGGCTGATCTAAACCCTCAACAGGTGGAAATCCTGCTTAAACAAAAAACCGCAGGACCTGACCAATTTGGTCGTCACCCGGAAACTGGCGAACCAATTTATATTAAACTGGGTACTTATGGTCCCTATATTCAATTAGGCGATAAAAGCGACGAAAACCCTAAACCCAAACAAGCTTCTTTACTCAAAGGTGTGACCCCTGAAACTCTCACCCTAGAAATGGCTGTGGGTTTACTGTCTCTCCCCCGTGCTTTGGGAACTCACCCAGAAACCGGTGGTAAAGTCCAAGCTAGTTTGGGACGGTTTGGACCCTATGTAGTTCATGACCAGGGGAAGGAAGGGAAAGATTACCGTTCCCTAAAATCTACCGATGATGTCTTGACAATTACCCTAAATCGTGCTTTGGAATTACTCGCAGAACCAAAAAAAGGACGTTCTGCAACTAAGAGTAAGTCTAAAGAAGCTTTACGGGAGTTGGGGACACATCCAGAAGATGATGCACCAGTTAGTATCTATGATGGTCCCTATGGTCCTTATATTAAACACGGGAAAACTAATGCTAGTATTCCTGAAGGTGAATCAGTAGAAAATATAACGTTGTCTACGGCTGTTGAATTACTTTCAGCTAAAGCATCTACAAAATCTCCACGCAAAACCACTAAGTCAACTCCTAGAAGCAAAAAGAAAGACGCAGCCAGTTAGATTTAGCAGCAGTCAGCCGGAATAAATTCTTGATTATGACTAATGATCAATAACTATTTCCTATCACCAATTACCCCATTACTAATTAAGGATGTGATAATCTAATAAGTAAGGCAAAACACAAAATGAAATCTCGTGGTAGTTAATACCATACTTATGGAAATTTGTCAACCATAAGCAAGGCTAAAGTGCGATTATACGCCGGTTTCTGCCACCCTGTTAAATAAAATTGAGGTAGTATCTCAGGAGCGGTCAGTTTAATGGATTATATAGAAAAGGTACTGGAAAAGCTGAAAGAATTAGCTCGGAAGTTAATTGATAGCCTGCTAGGTCCGGAGGCTGAACCGGAACCGGAACTAGTTCCGATTCCTGTCCATGAACGTTCTATGCGCCGTCGCTAAAGTCCTGAAGGTGTGAAAGTTGAATTTACCAGCTTTAAGTATTCTTGTGCTGCACGGACCAAATCTAAATTTGCTAGGACTTAGAGAACCCGGAATTTATGGTTCTTTGACTCTAGCAGAAATTAATCGTTTGTTAAATTCCAAAGCTATGGAGTTACAAGCACAAATATTACCCGTGCAGTCAAATCATGAAGGGGTTCTAGTAGATGCTATTCACGGGGCATTAGGATATCATCAGGGAATTGTCATTAACGCCGGAGCTTACACTCATACTAGTGTAGCTTTACGAGATGCGATCGCTGCTGTTAATTTACCTACTGTCGAAGTACATCTGAGTAATATTTATG
The DNA here is from genome assembly GCF_000426905.1 of Dolichospermum circinale AWQC131C. NCBI lineage: Bacteria > Bacillati > Cyanobacteriota > Cyanophyceae > Nostocales > Aphanizomenonaceae > Dolichospermum > Dolichospermum circinale. The sequence goes on along the minus strand of NZ_KE384599.1, from coordinate 19,859 downwards.
GTCGGGAAGATTTCCGTCATCATTCTTATATCGCACCAGTGGTAATTGGTCAAATTAGTGGTTTTGGCGCTCAAAGCTATTTGTTAGGCTTACAAGCACTGGTGTCTTATTTAAGGAAGTAAGAGGTCATGGGGAATAGGTAATGGGTAATAGGGAATAGGTAATAGGTAATAGGTAATAGGTAATAGGTAATAGGGAATAGGTAATAGGGAATAGGTAATAGGGAATAGGGAATAGGTAATAGGTAATAGGTAATAGGTAATAGGAAACAACGGACAACGGACAACGGACAACGGACTAATTGCCTGATCAAAATTATGCGTTATTCTTTGGTAAATCGGGTTAAGGGTAGTTTTTTGGGAGCTTGTTTAGGTGAGAGTTTAGCTAACCCGAACTGTTGTAACTTGGGTAAAATCGCCGTTTTGGGTACAGAAAGTTTAATTAGTTTGGGGAGGTTAGATGTAGATGATTGGTTAAAGCGTCAAGAACAAGCAGGGATTGAATTAGAAACAAATATTCACTCCTGGGGACAAATAATCTTCGCTACATTACCAGTGGTGATGTTTTTTCATGAAAATCTTATGAAAATGCGAGAAAATATCCTAGAAGTGCAAAGAATATTCATATTGAACCAACAACATAGCCCACTGATCACAGATGCTAGTCTAATCATAGGATATGCGATCGCTAAATCCCTGAATGAAAAAATTGACCCTCTCAACCTGATTTCGGAAATAGTTAATTTTTTAGATCAAACATCAAGTTCTTTACCACAACAATTAATAAAAGTCAATGATTTATTAAAAAAAGGAGTGGGACTAGAAACAGCAAGAAAGGAACTGAACAGTCCAGAAACATTAATTAACAATATTGGTTTAGCTTTTTACTGTTTTCTGAGTACCTTAGAAGATTTTTCCTTGACCGTATTCCGCGCTACGAAAAATCATGATTTTGCTCATGAGTATATTACGGGTGCAATGGCGGGAGCATTATCAGGGGCATATAACAGTATAGTTGGTATACCAGTAAATTGGCAAATTTCCCCCTCATTCACTAACTCCTCACCATGGGGACTTGATAATTTTTCCCAAATGTTAGAATTAGCCGATAGAATGATGGCGGTGTGGTCTGGAGTATATGACTTTGGTGGTGATTTTGGCGAATTTACAAACAAAGGATATACTATCTTTGCTGCTCCTAAGATTATACGTAGGCGTGGAAATGATATAGGATTACTATTTGATTTTTGAACAAAATTATGATTTAACCCCATTCAGGCCTTGGTTGAGAGACAATCTCAACTTATGTATTTGTTAGTATTAGTTAGCAAAAAAGTATCGGTTAAATGTAAACTGCTATCCCTCCCTAAGTTAAGCTGTTACGCAGCTAAACTGTATAATCAGAATATGGCTAGATATGGTGGTGCGGGCATACAACAGCCAAGCTCAGTACAAGTCCTGTCCGCTATAATTATACAAATTAAATGCAGTACAGCTGATGATCTAGCTTGGGAAAGGAGGATATATCTGGGGTATTTTGCGGAAGGAAAGATGAAAACGCAGCGATTTTTGCAGTCCTTGAGACAGCAATTAAGGCAATGGCAGGGACAGTATAAAGCGCTATTTCGTAAGGGAAAGTACCACCAGAAACTCCATAAGCATTTTTTCAAAAATATACTTCTGTATTTATCAGCAAATAATCATCAAGGGAAACAGGGAAAACACAGACAGACACAAAGATTAACTGCTAGATTAGTTACCAAAGAGAGTGGCATTGATACAGTTATTTTCAGGTGGGTACATCAAAAACGCTCCTCAATAATTTTGGTATTGGCAATATTTTTACTCACAAGTGTGATAGGAAGTGATTTTTATAACCAACCAAGAATGAAAGTTGGTAGTATTGCCTTACAAACATTTATTGCTCCTTATACGGATAATATTGAAGATAAAGAAGAAACCGAACTGCAACGGAAAGCAGCTATAGATAATTCTGTACCGGTTTTGATGATTGATCATCAGATCAATAAACAAATTAACGCACGGTTGGAAAAGATATTAGATATAAGTAGTGAAATTCGCTCAATAGTTGGTATTTTCCCTTTTTTAAATACTTCAATTTTATCGGCTTATACTCAAAGTTATCTGAGGTCTTTGCCTGAATTAGAATGGCAAAAGCTAATAGTAATTTTGGATAATAATAGACAACAAAACACAAAAAAACAAACCTCTAAGCCGCAATTGTCATTGTCTAATAGCGTGAGTGATGAAGCTGCTTTTCTGCAAGCATTATCAGAACTAGAAGCTTATCAATTTATGACAACAGGAAGTAATGTTTCGGCCCTGATTACCCAAATATTGGAAGTTAGAAAAAGATATAATCAAGGGATTGAAAAAGCATCACAAATAGAAGCTGGTGAGGAACTAAAACAGGTTTATACAGCACCCGTACTGTTAGCTTTATCTGATAATGATTGGGCAAAAACACAGGTAGGAATTCGTAAAAGTGCCGAACGAATTATGGCCCAAGGTATAGCCGCTGGACTACCCAAAAGTATTTTAAATAATGCAGTTAGTTTACAGGTACAATTATCTGTTCCTAGTGAGGCTAAATCCTTCGCAACAAAAGTATTATTGGCGGTACTGCAACCAAATCTTAAACAAGATATAGAACAAACTAAACAACAAGCTCAAATCGTAGCTAGAGAAATACCATCTGTAATGTTTACTGTAAAAAAAGGAGAGATAATTGTTAGTAAAGGAGAGAAAATTACACAATTAAAATTTGAGATACTAACACATTATCGTTTGATTGGTCATCAAGTGAATTGGCTGGGTTTAACAGTTTTAGTAGCCGTTGTCACCGTAGCTATTTGGGTTTTTGTCTGGTTAGAAAGAAAAAGTCATAACTATTTGCGACAACGCGATCGCTTGTTAGTTTTATTACTTACTCTCACTGTCCCCGGAGTATTGGCTCTCGGTTTACCCTATACCACCTGGAGCGCCATTGGTTTATTACTAGGCAGTTTCTATGGACCAACTATAGGTGTAATGGTAGCAGGCTTACTGGCGTTAATACTACCAATTACAGTAGATACAAATGTTATGATACTGCTGGCAGGGGCTGTGGGCGGAATGTTGAGTGCTTATGTAGCTCATAGATTGCGATCGCGCGAAGAACTAGCATTATTAGGTGTTGTCACGGCATTAACCCAAGGAGGTATATATTTATTATTAAAAATCTTTACTGGTGGGGTATTTGGTTCAGGTTGGTATATCATCCAGGAAGCAGGTTTATTTGCTTTATCTGGTTGGGCTTGGAGTATTGTGGCTTTGGGTTTAAGTCCCTATTTGGAAACGCTCTTTGATGTCATTACCCCTATCCGTTTAGCAGAATTGGCTAACCCCAACCGTCCATTATTAAAACGTCTGGCTACGGAAGCCCCAGGGACTTTCCAGCATACTTTATTAGTGGCTACCCTGGCAGAAGCTGCTGCTAAACAATTGGGCTGTAATGTCGAATTGGTCAGAGCCGGCACATTGTACCATGATATTGGGAAAATGCACGACCCCTTGGGATTTATTGAAAATCAAATTGGTAGTCCCAATAAACATGAAACAGAAATAAAAGATCCTTGGAAAAGTGCGAAAATTATTAAAAAGCACGTGACAGAAGGGTTAGTAATGGCCAAAAAACACAGTTTACCCACCGCCATTCAGGCTTTTATTCCCGAACATCAAGGAACAATGGCCATTGCTTATTTTTATCACCAAGCCCAACAAATAGCCCAGGAAAATCCCCAGATTGTAGTCAATAAAGCCGATTTTTGTTACGATGGACCTATACCCCAATCACGGGAAACGGGCATCGTCATGTTAGCAGATTCTTGTGAAGCTGCATTACGTAGTCTGAAAAATGCCACTCCAGATAAAGCACTCAATATGCTAAATAATATTTTACGGGCAAAATGGCAAGATGAACAATTAATCGCTTCGGGATTAACTAGGGAAGAAATGCCAAAAATTGCCCAAATATTTGTGGATGTTTGGCAACAATTTCATCATAAACGCATTGCCTATCCTAAGTCAAAAGCTGCTGATTCGTAATTAAGATCAAACTGTTAAACTAGAGATCAGAAAATAACAAAAGGAAGATTATGATGAGCGATCGTGATTATACTTTGATTATTGACAAAAGTGGTAGTATGTCTACACCAGACCAAGTAGGCGGTAGAACTAGATGGGAAATAGCCCAAGAATCTACCATTGCTTTGGCTAGAAAGTGTGAACAGTTTGATCCTGATGGGATTACAGTTTACGTTTTTTCCGGCAAATTTAAACGTTATGATGATGTAACAACAGCTAAAGTCTCCCAGATATTTCAGGAAAATGATCCAGCCGGTACAACTAACTTAGCTGGTGTATTGCAAGATGCCCTGAATAATTACTTTCAACGCAAAGCCGCAGGTCAAACTAAACCCAATGGGGAAACAATTTTAGTGATTACTGACGGTGAACCAGATGATCGCAAAGCTGTATTTGAGGTGATTATACAAGCTACCCGACAAATGGAAAAAGATGAAGAATTAGGAATTTCCATGATTCAAGTCGGCTCAGATGCTCAAGCCACTAAATTTCTCAAAGCCCTAGATGATCAATTACAAGGTGTGGGAGCTAAATTTGATATTTGTGATACAATAACCTTGGATGATTTAGAAGACATGAGTTTAACTGATGTTTTAATGAATGCCATCACAGATTAATTAACGAAAATTACTAATATCTAATATCTGGAGAGTTTAGTCATGCTAGAAAACCGTGATTATACCTTGATTATTGATAAAAGCGGTAGCATGGCTACCCCAGATCAAAAAGGTGGCAGAAGTAGATGGGTGGCAGCCCAAGAATCAACTTTAGCATTAGCCAGTAAATGTGAACAACTAGATCCCGATGGTATTACCATTTACTTATTTTCTGGGAAATTTAAACGTTATGAAAATGTGACATCTGCCAAAGTTTCACAAATTTTCAAAGAAAATGATCCTTCGGGAACAACAGATTTAGCTGGGGTTCTCAAACACGCTACCGATGATTATTTGCAACGCAAAGCAGCCGGTCAAACTAAACTCAATGGGGAAACAATTTTAGTAGTTACTGACGGTGAACCAGATGATCGTAAAGCTGTAATGAAGGTAATTATTGAAGCTTCTCGTCGTTTGGATAAAGATGAAGAATTGGCTATTTCCTTTATTCAAGTCGGTAATGATCCTCAAGCTACTCGCTTTTTGAAAATCTTGGATGATGAGCTGCAAAGTGCGGGTGCTAAATTTGATATTTGTGACACTGTCACCATGGATGATATGGAAGATATGAGTTTATCAGAAGTTTTACTAAATGCTATCACTGATTAACAATAGATTCTCCAGGAATGACAAATATGGATTCCATTGATAAGCTATTAGCTGAAGTCAAAACTGAACACACAGAACCCAAAAACACGCCACCACAGGCTAATTTAAACTCAGTCAAAGTGGTTTTATCTACTAATAAATCAGATCTATTAATAGATAAATTATTATCAGAGGTACAAGCTGATTTTTCCGAAGCTAAAACCGAATATACACAATCTAACTCTAGAAATAGCTTACCGCAAATTCAATTAAATTCACCTCCTCCTAAGTCAGATGGATTTATAGATAACTTATTATCAGATGTACAAGCTGATTTTCTGGAAAAAGACGCGGCCGAAGCACTGCGAAAACAAGAAGAATTAATACAGGAGAAAATTCGTCAAGAAAAACTCAAAGCCAAACAAAGAGAAGCTTTAGAAAAACCCGCCAAGGAATGGTTAGCTAAATTAGATCCTTTATCATCAGAAGGATTATGGTTTGAAAGATTTGCTCAAGGTTATCCTACTAAATTAGCAGCAGCAATTGATTATTTACAAACTAATTCCTGAGTAAGTAAGTTCAAGGGAATTAATCACTCTAGTTCTGATAGCTGGTCTGGTGTAGCCGTACGCAATGCGGGATATGGGAATAAATTTTTAAATCCAGCCAAGCGTTCTCCTAATGATTCTGGTGCAATATTCCAAAGACTTTCATAATAGAAAAAAGCTACTCCCAGATCACGTTGTTGAACAGCGCGGACTTGAGATTGAATTTGTTGAATTGAGACTGGCTTAGTTCTTAAACCTGCCATAATTCCGATTCCAGTAGGAATTATTTGTTTAACTTCTTCGATTTCTGGACGGGAAAGCTTGGAGGTAAAACTATCTAAATTCTCCCGATAAACTTGCATGACCAACTCATCTACTATGTTTAATCTTGCCCAATTCAACCAATCTTGCAGTTGAAATTTGTAAGCATAATCATAGTAATTGGGAGAGATAGAGAAAATCATTTTCGGTTTTATCTGTTTAACTGTATTGTTCAGTCTCACCATAAATTCTGTAATCTTATTTGCTCGCCAATTTACCCATTCTGGATCTTTATAATCTTTGGGTGGAGTTTTTTGAGTTTCTTTAGTATACAAGGCAACTGTATATTTATCATAGCCAAATTCATGGGGTAAACTGGTATGATCATCAAATTGAATACCATCAATATCATATTTATTAGTAAGTTCTACCAGCAAATCAATAATAAACTGTTGTACTTCTGGGTGAAATGGGTTTAACCATGAAACTTCACCAGCAGCAGTAACAGATGTTGTACCACCATCTTGTTTTTGTGTTAACCATCCTGGTTTATTTAATGCCAATTCGGAACTATTAGGAGTCATAAATCCAAATTCAAACCAAGGGATTACCAGTAATTTTTGACGGTGAGATCTATCAATTAAATCCGCGAGAATATCATGTCCATCTAATCCTTTAAATACAAAAGGTTGAATTTCTAAATCCTTGGCTACTTTGCTAGGATACATTACATATCCAGCATTCCAAACCACAGGATAGACAGTATTAAAATTGAGTTCTCGTAGCTGGGTTACAGCTTCTTGAACCTTAGTCCGATCTTTGAGAATATTTAAATCATTATTTGTGACCCACACACCACGAATTTCTTGACGTGGTACTTGGGCGTTAACAGGTGTCAAAGTGTTTACCCAAAAAACTGTGATTAGGGAAATTAAAAGCCAAGACCGAAATAACGGTTTAAGTAATTTCTGGTGGAAATGGAGGACAAGATTGTGGTAATTGACTTTCATTTTAAGTTGAGAATATGCTAACAAAATTAACTATATTAAAATTCCTTGATTCACAAGTAGATGTAATTCGTGAATTACCCTGACATTTATTATTTATAGACAATTATATAGCATTTTCTAAATAAATGACTGAAGAATCTTATTTTTGTTCTGTCATTGGCCAATCACTCCAGAAAAACATTATAAATATACCACAAATAGTCTAAAAACATATAAGTAGGTGAATGGAAAAAAACCGACATAAGTACATAAGTAACGAAAAATAAAGTTGACCAAAACCGTTCGGCTGACGCTCACGGCGAAGCCTGTCACCTGTCACCTGTTCCCTGTCACCTGTCACCTGTCACCTGTCACCTGTTCCCTATCACCTCTTCCCTGTCACCTGTCACCTGTTCCCTGTTCCCTGTTCCCTGTCACCTGAGTAGTGGTAATTTTTAGGTTTTGTGTTATAACCCTGTTGTGCAAATGAACTCAAACGAAAGACCACTCTATGGAACCAGATAAGCTGGCGCGAATAAAAGAGTACGGTGAATTTATCCTCCGCAAAATTGACTCCGTACCCCAACATCCTTCCCAAGAGGAAGATTGGGTTCCCACTAGCCTTGATGATTGTCTGCTGCGGCTGCGAGAGGCCGCTGTGAAAACGGTAGAACTGGCAACCTCACCGGTGAAAATCGGCGTAATGGGGGAATTTAGTAGTGGTAAAAGTTTGCTGCTAGGGAGTCTCATTGGTTATGCAGACGCTTTACCGGTGAGTGAAAATCCCACCACTGGTAATGTCACCGCTATTCATATTCAAGTCCAGGATGATTTTGCAACTACTCAAGTAGATAATTATACTGTGGAGTATTTATCCCATGACGGGGTAAATGAGTGCTTACACTTCATGCTGAAAGAAGCAAACCGTCGCGCCATATCCGCTGGTGTTACACCTTTGCAGGTAGATAAAATTAAGACTGGTAAAGATATAAGTATTTGGTGTGAGGAAGTTTGGAAAAGTTCCAATAATTTAGAGTTGCGTTATTTGCTGCGGGAGTTAGTGCTATTTTTGCGGGCTTATCAGGCTTATGGTGAGGCTTTATGCGGTCACTTTTACCAAATTGATGGTATTACAGCCCGTGAAGGTTTACACCTGGCAGAAATGCCCCTGGCGATTCAATCTCTGAAATTTGAGGATTTACCACCGGCGCATATTCGCTTATCTAGTGCGCCGCAAAAATTAACTATTCAATTATTACGGAATAGTTTTCCCTTAATTCGTCGTGTTGATATTCAAGTGAAAATATCACGGGAAATTTGGGATCTTACAGGTGCGGAAGAATTTGTGCTGTTAGATTTTCCCGGTTTGGGTGCGGCTAATTCTGGAACTAGAGATACATTTTTATCATTACGAGAATTGGCGCAGGTACAGACAATTTTAGTCTTACTTAATGGTAAATCTCCGGGGAGCGATCGCGCCAATAAAATCTTTACCATGATGCAGCAACAACGCCCTGGACAAGACCTCAAAGATTTAATTCTAGTAGGTATAGGACGTTTTGATCAATTACCTTTAGAAGGTGAGGGAGGAGAAAGGGAACTGGATTTATTAATTGCTAATCAATCTGATGATCAACCATTACAAATAAGTACAGTTTTCCAAAAATTGAAGGTTCTAAAAACTATTATTGACGGTGCGGAAGCATTTACTTCTCAAAAAGACCGAATTGTTTTATTATCACCATTATTAGGGTTAGCTGAATTAGCCAAACGTTCTAGTCAAGTTAAAGCTGGTTCTGCGGAATTTCTAGCGAATTTAGATTATCCAGATTATCTGGAAAAATCGAGGAAATTACAAAAAAAATGGGGGGATTTAAGCGCAGTTTTACTAGCAGGAGATGGTCGTAATCAGTTAGGAAGACAATTAGGTTATTTCGCTCAAGATGGTGGTATTAGTAAATTAAGAGAATTGATTCAAAGTCATGTTGCTAATCACGGCTTAAAGCAATTATATGAAGATAGCCGTCGGGCTGCTGATACGATTCGTCAGCAACAAGAATATCTTCAAGAAATTATTGCCGAAATTCACGAACAAGGCATACCTATATCTGATACTCCGGCTTTGATAGAATTAAGATCAGCCATAGAAAGTTTAGATAAAATCTACAGAAACTTTCAAAAAGATTTAGGGAAAGAACAACTGAAAGATAGAAGAGGAATTGTAGTTAGTGATGTCGTTAAAGATGAACTAACTTTTAGAATTTTGAATTGGAATCAGTGGACATTATTATTTAATAAAATCCAAAATGGTACAATTACTCTAGCGGAATTTAAAGGTGCAGCCGGGAAATTATTTGATCGAGGAAATCGGGTGAATACCTCCCTACCAACTAAGAGTGATGACTTTTATCCAGCCTTTGAGAAAACAATTAAAGAATTGGAAAACTTTGCCAGCGATCGCCTTCGTCAAGCTGTGATAGACTTATTAAACTCATTAGCCCATAAAATCACCTTAGAACGGGAAAAACTGCAAGCCATTCTTCAGCCAGAAATGGAACAAGAAATTGAAGAAAAATTTGGATCTGAAGAAGCTGATTTATTTTATAAACTGTTATTAGGATGTGATCCTCGTCAATGGAAAGAAGCCATTATCACTGAAATCAATAACCATGATCAAACTATCAACCCAGGGAGTATTTTTCCCCTAGCGAGACAAGATGAAAAACACAGTGTAGGACAAATATTTGATTGGTCTCCTGAGAAAAATCAAACATCACTGAAAAGTGCTAATCATCAACTTTTTGTTTTGCGACTAAGGGATGAAATTACCGCTAGTGCTAGTCTCCACTTAGTACAGTATGTCAGTGAAAGTAATCAGCACGTAAATATAGAAATCAATGGAATTTTAGATCAAATAATTCCCAGTTTGCAAAACCTTTCTAAACAAGAAGCACTACTAAGATATATTGCAGCTAGAGATTCACAAGGGGAACTAGCTATTCCCACCTGGTTAGACATTTTAGCCGATATTGCTACAATTAATGAGGCTGAATTATTTATTTATAGCAATCTCCCATAAGATCCGCGACTTCTTTTTCAAATTGTGTAAATAAATGATAAATTGATGTTAGGAGTCGGGGATCTGACCTCATTAATTCTGCTTTATTTAATTTATCAGCATTCAGTGATCAACCATCAACTTAAATAAGGACCATTAAAAATGCCTGTGGAAATTCAGATTCCACCTAGTTTTAAATTAGGTGTTAGAGAAAACTCACAGTTGCATCTACCTTCGATTCAAATTGTTGCTGTTAATAGCAACATTCCGTACATTTCTCGAATTACCTGTATAGTGAGGGGGACACCAAATCAATTAGCAGCAAAAATTCAAAGAACCTATAGACAATTTCACTCAGCTACACCCAAACAAATCATTAATATCTGTCAATTAGGACAGGATATATGTCAATTAGATTCACCTTTAATAACATTAGTTGACTGTACCTTAAAGGTAATTGTTGAATACTTCGACTCTGACAGTGCAGGACAACCAAACTTGTCTATATCTAAACATATATCCGCCGAATGTGATCTTTGGTTTATACCCATACAAAAATCACCAAATTCATTTACAAGAAATCATCAAGCCATGAACAATTCGCAATTTGACACCTATCTAAATAATTTAAGTCAACAACTGAGTGAAAAACTCAACGAAAAACAAAAGAAAAGATTTCCGGGTTGGTTAGCTTTAGATTTTGGTACTTCTAACTCCACAGTTACACTTTTTGATCCCATTGAAGTCCCCATTGCGGAAGTTTTACCCAAAGAACAAGAACTGAGATTAAGACAACGCATGGCTGAATGGTTAAATTCTCCCCCAGATTTGGCCTTAGCAGATGTTAGTGCTAGTGAGTGGGAAAAGTTTCTAGTTGATATTAGCAAAAACTTACAAATACAACCAGATCAATTAAGTGAGATTTTTGAAAGTGATCACAAAGAATTATTTTTAGAAGCCATTCGACAAATTGAATTATGTTTAGGAACAAGCGATAGATTTCGTCGGGCTGTTAGTAAAAAACTTTATGCTATATATCATGAAGTTTTTCGTGTTCCTACATTAGAATCACAAAATTTAATTCCTGTAATCTTAGATATTGACCGTCGCAATACAGAAATTCCCAGTGAAATGGAAGTATCGCAATTAATCCCATTAAAACTACAGATGGGTAGAGACGCAAGAGATAACAGAAAAAAAGCAATAGCCCAGGGAACAACTGTTTCAGTCAAAGAAATTATTAGCAGATTTCATCATTCACCCAAACGCTATTTTGGACAAGATCGATCTTTCCCAATTATCCTAGAAAACGAAGAAGAAAATATTCAAGTTAATCGCCTAATTCAAGCAGCTTGGGCGCAATTAATTGAGTTAACAGAAGATTATCGTCAACGGGCTAGACGCAGGTTTTCTGAAGGCGATTTTTTAACAGCAGTTGTCACTTATCCCACCGTAGCCCCGCCAATAGTTCGCAAAGAAATTAAGCAACTGGTACAAGAATTAGGTATTGATGATGTACAAACAGCTTATGATGAAGCGGTTTCTGTCGCTATCTTTTTCCTGTGGCGAGAATTTGGCGGTAATTTGAATATTGGCATTGAATCTTTCAAAACTCGTTGTCGTCAAAATGGGAATAAATGGTCACAAAATGTTCTGGTTTTAGATATTGGTGGTGGTACAACAGACTTAGCTTTAATTGAACTTACCCTAGAAGATAAAACTCCATTTTTTGCAGATAATGAAGATAGAGGTTTAGGAGGACGTTACTATAAATTAACTCCTAAATTATTAGGTTCTTCGGGACATTTACAACTAGGTGGTGAATTAATTACATTGCGAATTTTTCGCCTATTAAAAGTTGCAATTTCTGATTTTCTTCTCACCGCAGTCACTACAGGTGACATTGAAAGTGATAAATTAGAAGACTTAATTAACTCCGAATTAAACGAACGTTTTTTAGAAAACGGAAAATTTCAAAGCGGTAGTTTATTAAAATGTATAGATAAAGAAAATCCCGAAGGTGACGTTGCTTTTAAAGATGCCCTAGATACAGCCGAAAAAGTCTTACCAACTCGTTGGCAACAAGCACCCCAACGACTGCAAACCTTTTATACATTGTGGGATCATGCCGAAGCCGCTAAACTCAAATTAGGACAAAAAAAACCCAAGGATGGTTCTTTATTAACCTTCACTTTAAATGAACAACAAATAGGCGAACTTCTAGCCCAAAGTTCAGTTAAATTTCAAGTCAGAAGCCCTGAATCTATTTCCTTAACTTTAGATAATCAACAATTTGACCGGGCTATCATCTCATCTATTAAAGAAGCAATTGGTATTGCTAAAGGTTTAATCGAAAGTCGTCTCAATTCAGAACCTAATCAAAAAGTAGATTGGTTAATTCTATCTGGAAAAACTTGTAATCTTGATTTAGTTCAACAACAAATTTACGAAGAATTTAGTCAATCACCATATTTTGTTTGGAACCCAGAACGGATTACTTTTGTTTTAGAATTTACCAAACTTGCCACCTCCGCAGGTGCTTGTTATGCCGAAAAATTGCGTCGTTTTCGATTTGATCCTGAAGAATCTAAAAATCTGTTACGCAAGGGCGCAAATCAATTAGAAATTGATGTTAAAAACCTGTTTTATTATCTTCCCTGTAACTTCAAACGCAAAACCCAAAGTAACGAACCATTGGCAATTTTTAGCGCTGGACAAGAACTATATCAACTTGCACCTTTAGACACCGTTGCCAAAGTGCGGACACCTTGGCAGGGTATACAATTAACTAATATTATCCATCGTCAAGATTATGAAAAGGGAACTTTTCGCCTGTGGGGGAGTTTTGACGGTAAAATATTAATGGATAAATTAGGCATGGAAGAACAGGAATTTCTCAAAAAAATCAAAATCCAATTTGAGATTGATCAAGCTTTACAATTTAGTGTTTTACTATGTCGAGGTAATCCCCATTACTTAATAGATGTACCGGGTATTAACATTAATTCAGTTATATCTCCGCCGGAAAATACTTTATTTAATAATGGTAATTTAAAATGGAATATAGCCATAGAAAACCCCCAGCATAACTTAAATGATGGTGATATTGCTGTTAATGTTTTAGAAGCAGCCACCGTTGATCAACCTCATGCTTATCATTTAGTATTTGCAGTTGATAATAATGATAGTAAGACCATGGAAACATTTCATTATTTACAAGATGGTGTCAAAGAACCAGGAACAGGATTAATCAGTAAACCTTTACCACCATTTCCCCAAAGTGGTGAACATACTTTTTATATTTATCAAATTGATAGTGATACAAATACCAAAAAATGGCTGCGAATTGGTACACTGCATAAACCGGATATGATCACAGATTATCCTTGTCAATATCATGTAACTCTTGATCATGCAGGAATATTAAGAATACACGCTGGTGCAGTTCCTTATTGGACATCTAATCATCAACAATGTCTCGAACAAGAAGGATGTGTTTATCGGACAGAATTGGAATTACAACCCAACGAAGTTGATAAAGAACGCGATCCATTTTGCGGTATTCATTAGCTTTAATTCCGTAGGTTGGGTTGACGCAAGGAAACCCAACATTTTTGCGGTATTCATTAGCTTTTATTCCGTAGGTTGGGTTGACGCAAGGAAACCCAACATTATTAATCATTTAGTTGTTTTTTGCTGGGTTAGGCTGTGGCTTAAAAAAACTACATTTTCTATTTTCATCCTCATCAAATTATGCAGAATTTACATAAACTACTCAAGACAGAAAACTCAGAATTAGCCAAAATATTGCGGTTTAATTTATATGGATTAGTCGCAATTTTAACCCAAGCAAATCAAGAATATCCCATTGATCCGGGAATAGGAATAAGTGAAGAACTTCTACAAGAACTTGATGAATTATTACAACATACCCGACTTATGGAAGAAGTTGAGGATCTAGGGGAATTAAAAGAATCTCCATTAATAAACGACTTAAAATTATTCCAATTAAAAGCAGCTTTTAATAACGATCCTGAATTAAATTTTTATTTAGGTACTTCTCCAATTCAGAGTCAAAATGATGGGGAAATATGGAACGAAATTCAGAGAAAATTGCTACGAGTTCCCGAAGATTTAGCAATATCTTGGAGAGAAATTGCTTTGAAAGCAGTACAAGAATTAGGTGCAATTGTAGATCATGAAAATCTGGAAGAATTACCATTTGTCCGCGATGAAATTATTTATCCGGGGTTGACTGGTACAGTTAAAGCCAAAGGACTATGTTTATCTCAACAGGCTTTACTAAATTCAGAAATTACCCAAAATCATCTTTCTGAAAACTTATATTCAATTGCAGGATTTTTACTTTTATATGTTAAATTTATAGAAATAGATACAGACTTACATCATGCTTTTAAAAGTGTTTTTAGCTTTGATGTAGTTTCTTTAAATTCTAAATTAGAACAACGTCATCAATATATTGACGCTTTAAAAGATCGCTTTTATCGTATCCAAAAATATAGTGAAAATATTGATCTAATATTAGAATTATGTGCATGGATTGATATAGATGAAGCCATTAATTCTCTAGTATTTATCCCTCCTGCTGAAAGTTATTCCTGGTGGGGAAAATTACAAAAAGAATCCCGTCGTATCCTGAGAAAAGCCGCTGATAAAGCGATAAAAGCGGGTAATGAAGTGAGAATCAAACAATTATCAGGACTGTATGCTGATGTTTGTGAGTTTTCTAAAGATGACTTGCAATTAGATTGTGGTGGTACTCCTGGAGAGGTATTAACTTGTTTGCGAGTGTATGCCAAAATCAATCAACAAGAGTATCCAGGAAGGGTGATATTTCGGACTTTACGCTAAGATGACTAAACAATTCTCAACATCTACCATGACGAATTTTCCAATCGCTATCAAATCCTCCTAGCGATCGCCAAAAATGATAAACTAAATAAATAGTATTCTCGGATAAATATTTTAATATAAGGAGAAATCAATGGAAGGTAAAAGATTTATTCATAAAATCAAATTACAAAACTTTCTTTCCTATGGAAGTGAGGGAGAAGAAATAGAACTACAACCATTAAATGTGTTAATTGGTGCTAATACTTCTGGTAAGTCTAATTTAATAGAAGCTATTGGTATTTTAAAAGCAACACCAACAGATTTACCTGCTCCATTTCGTCAAGGTGGAGGTATTGATGAATTTTTATGGAAGGGTGAAGGAAGTAATTCTATTGCTAATATTGATATTATCTTAAATTATCCATATCCAGAAAAATATGGAAAAAATTTACACTATAAATTAAGTTTAACATCAGTAGGACAAAGATTGGAATTAGTAGATGAAGCTGTAGAAAATGCACAATCCTATGAAGGACAAGAAGATGTATATTTTTATTATCGTTATCAAAAAGGTAATCCAGTTCTGAATATTAATAATCAAGAAAAAAGGTATTTACGGAGAGAAGATTTAATTTCTGATCAATCAGTTTTATCTCAAAGAAAAGATCCTGATGTTTATCCAGAATTGTCTTATCTTAGCACTCAATTCTCTAAAGTAGGCTTATATCGTCATTGGCAAATGGGAAGATATTCAGAACCAAGAAATGCCCAAAAAGCTGATTTACCGCTACATCCTTTATTGGAAGATGGCAGTAATTTAGGTTTGGTTTTAAAAGCTTTACAACGTAAATTAGGTCAGAGAAAACTTATTGAATATCTGGAAAAATTCTATGAAGAAGCAGAAGAATTAGATGTAAGCATATATGGCGGTACTGTCCAAATATTCATTCGGGAAAAGGGGTTAATTCAACCAATTCCAGCTACTCGTTTATCAGATGGTACACTACGATATTTATTTTTAATGGCTTTACTTTTAGATCCTACTCCACCACCTTTAATTTGTATTGAAGAACCGGAATTAGGTTTACATCCAGATATTTTACCAACTATTGCAGAATTGTTAATTGAAGCATCTCAGAGAACTCAATTAATTGTTACCACTCATTCTGATGCTTTGGTTTCTGCGTTGAGTGAATATCCTGGATCTGTAGTAGTTTGTAAAAGAGATGAAACAGGATCTCATCTTCATCGTCTTGAACCTAATAAGCTAAAAAATTGGTTAGAAAATTATACTTTAGGCGACCTATGGCGCATGGGTGAAATAGGGGGAAACAGATGGTAAAAGAAGTTCGTATTCATATAGAAGGGGGTGGAGATTCCAGAGATCAGAAATCTTCACTTAGACAAGGATTTAGTAAGTTTTTTAAAGAATTAGTAAACGAAACAAAAAGCAAAAAAATTAAATGTAATATCATTATCATTATGTGTGGTACTCGTAATCATGCTTTTCGTGACTTTAAAAATGCTTTAGAATCTCATCCTGATGCTTTTAATATATTGCTGGTTGATGCAGAAGCGCGTATTATAAAAAATTCCCCTTGGGAACATTTGAAATTGAGAGATAATTGGGATAAACCAACAGAAGTTAATGATGATAATTGCCATTTAATGGTTCAAACAATGGAAGCTTGGTTTATTGCTGATATTGATGCTTTAAAAGCATATTATCGTCAAGGATTTAAAGTAAGTGGTATTCCCAAAACTCCTCATTTGGAAACTATTGCAAAAGATGATTTAGAACGTATTCTCAAAATTGCGACTGCTAATACTAGCAAAAAAGAGTATCATAAAATCAACCACGCTTCTGAATTATTAGGTAAGATAGATGCAAATAAAGTTCGTCAAGCTTCCCCCTCTTGCGATCGCATTTTCACAACCATACAAGCAATAATAGATGTATCAAACAATAACCACAACTAAAAATAAACACATCAAACCTCCTATTCTCTGCGCCTCTGCGCCTCTGCGTGAGCCATATTCAATCTAAAATACAAAAAAAATAAATAAACTTTAAGCGATCGCTCCCAAATTCCCACATCACGCTATCATCAAAGACAGTGGAAATCAACTCTCAGCATCTACCATGACGAATCCGACACCAGAAACAAATTCACCCAACACACCACTTACTGATACAAATCTGGTAGAAGACCGCAGTAAGCTGAGTAAAATGTATCAGCATTACGTAGACATGAAGGATAAATACCCTCATGCGTTGCTGCTGTATAGAGTCGGTGATTTTTTTGAAACCTTTTTTCAAGACGCTGTAACCGTCTCCAGAGAATTAGAACTAGTTTTAACCAGTAAACACGGTGGTGATGTTGGTCGCGTCGCCATGACAGGTGTACCTCATCACGCTTGGGAACGCTACACAACCCAACTAGTAGAAAAAGGTTACGCGGTGGTGATTTGTGACCAGGTAGAAGACTCTGCTGATGCTATTGGTTTGGTCAAGCGAGAAGTAACGCGCATTCTCACACCTGGGACATTGTTGGAAGAGGGAATGCTCAAAGCAAGTCGTAATAACTACATAGCTGCTGTAGTAATTGCTGCCAATCATTGGGGTTTAGCCTATGCAGATATATCAACTGGGGAATTTCTCACATCTCAAGGCAGTAATTTAGAACACCTAACCCAAGAATTAATGCGGTTACAACCCGCTGAGGTGCTATTTCCCACTAATGCCCCGGATTTAGGTAGTTTACTGCGTCCAGGAGAAACTTCCCCATCCCTTCCTCAGTGTTTACCACCATCATTTTGTTACAGTTTACGTTCTCAAGTTCCCTTTTCCCAAGCAGAAGCTAGGAGTAAATTATTACAGAAATTTAAAATGCGATCGCTCGAAGGTTTGGGTTGTGAACATCTTCCCCTCGCTGTTCGCGCTGCTGGTGGTCTTCTAGACTACATTGAAGATACACAAAAAGCTAATCCTGTATCTCTGCAATTATTACGCACCTATACACTCACGGATTATTTGATCGTAGACCATCAAACACGCCGTAACCTGGAAATTACTCAAACTGTCCGCGATGGCACATTTCATGGTTCTCTATTATGGGCTTTAGACAGAACTAGCACTGCTATGGGTAGCCGGGCTTTAAGAAGATGGTTGTTACAACCGCTACTGGAAATTAAAGGGATTAAATCACGCCAAGATACTATTCAAGAATTAGTAGAAAATACCCCTTTACGTCAAGATATCCGGCAATTATTAAGGCAAATTTACGATTTAGAACGTTTAACAGTTAGAGCCGCTTCTGGTAGAGCAAATGCAAGGGATTTAGTCGCTTTAGCTGATTCTTTCTCACGATTACCTGAATTATCTCGCTTAGTTACCAATGCAAAATCCCCTTTCTTGAAGGCCTTGCAAAAAGTTCCTCCGGTACTAGAAGAACTGGCAGAAAAAATACACGCCCATATCGTAGAATCACCACCTATACATCTCAAAGAAGGTGGTTTAATTCGCGCAGGTATTAATACGCTGTTGGACGAAAGAAAGGCTACTGTAGAAAGTGATCAACAATGGATTGCAAATTTAGAAGTTGACGAAAGAGCCAGAACAGGAATACCCACATTAAAGGTAGGATTTAATAAAACTTTTGGCTATTATATCAGTATTTCCCGCAGTAAATCTGACCAAGTTCCCGATAATTACATCCGCAAACAAACGCTGACAAATGAGGAACGTTACATTACTCCCGATTTGAAAGAACGAGAAGCACGCATTCTCACAGCGCGAGATGATTTGAATCAACTGGAATATCAGATTTTTAACGCCTTACGGGATGAAGTGGGTAATGAAGCCGAAATTATTCGCAATGTTTCCCGCGCTGTGGCCGCCGCTGATGTATTATCTGGTTTGGCAGAATTGGCTGCACATCAGGGTTATTGTCGCCCGGAAATGCTGACAGGTAGAGAGATTGAGGTAGTTGATGGTCGTCATCCGGTGGTGGAACAGTCTTTACCGGCTGGGTTTTTTGTCCCTAATTCTACTTTGTTAGGGGGTAAGGAAACGAACCACAGACGCACAGAGAACACGGAGGGTTTGTCTTTATATCCTGATTTGGTGATTTTGACAGGTCCCAATGCTAGTGGGAAAAGTTGTTATTTACGTCAAGTTGGGTTAATTCAATTAATGGCGCAGGTGGGGAGTTTTGTCCCGGCTCGTTCTGCTAGATTGGGAATATGCGATCGTATTTTTACTCGTGTTGGTGCGGTGGATGATTTGGCTACGGGTCAATCTACTTTTATGGTGGAAATGAATGAAACTGCTAATATCCTCAATCATGCAACTTTGAAGTCTCTGGTTTTGTTAGATGAAATTGGTCGCGGTACAGCAACTTTTGACGGGTTATCAATCGCTTGGGCTGTGGCTGAATATTTGGCTGTTGATGTTAAATCCCGGACGATTTTTGCTACTCATTATCATGAGTTGAATGAATTGGCTACTATTATTTCTAATGTCGCCAATTATCAAGTTACGGTTAAGGAGTTGCCAGACCAAATTGTCTTTTTACATCAAGTTCAACCCGGTGGCGCTGATAAGTCCTATGGTATTGAAGCCGGAAGATTAGCCGGTTTACCCCCGGTAGTCATTCAACGCGCAAAACAGGTAATGACACAAATCGAAAAACACAGTAAAATAGCGATGGGGTTGCAAAATTTAGAGTAAGTAGGGCTTGCTGAATAAGTTGTCTGTG
>NZ_KE384598.1:64132-80443 GCF_000426905.1 Dolichospermum circinale AWQC131C | reverse complement strand
CCACTCACCATCAAGTTTCATATAACAGAATTATAACACAAATAAAGATCCTGTCAATCCTGAAATCCTGGAAATCCTGATATGGCTAAGGCCACGCTTCGCTATCAGACATTCTACTATATTTCCACATATTGCCAATGTTTACTTTCTCCTATTTCTCGACACATTAAAATCCCAAACCATTCTAATCTCTCCAGATTTTCGGTAATAGTATTTTTATATTTTCCACCATTTTTGAATTGAGCAGCAATTTGTTCCACTGTCCACTCGTTGGTATTGGTGCGAAGTAAATCGCGGATAGTTGCAAGTTGGTCTTTTGGTTGTTTGGGAAAAGTTTTTTGTTCCGTGGGAATAATCACAGTTTCTTCTGTTTCCATAACTTCCGTTAGTAGTTGTTGGGTAACTTCGTATGGTGCTTGATATTCGGGACGCAACCAGCGAATTATTCCGTTACGTTCTTCTTCTGCACGTTCAGCATTGAGCGCGACTAATCTTGATAAAATTATTTCCTCAATTTCGGCTTTTGTTTTTTGATGTTCTTTTAAATCTTGCCATTCATAAGCATCAAAAACAGCGTGATCTAATTCATCATGAATTTGTTTGAGGGTGGAAACTAAGGCTTTATTATTATATGTTTTATCTGCTTCGGTAAATGTTTCTCCTTTGCGGAGTTTTTCAAGCAGGTTATACATTCCCGTAATTGTGATTTCAGGATGTTGTATTTGTACTCGTTTACGGTGGGAGTCTAATCTTTCTCCTAATTCTCGGATTTTCTGTTTTTGTTCTGGTGTAGGATTTGGGAAAGGGAAAGGATCAAAACAAACAGTTTTGTTATAACATGGTGTATTTCCTCCTAAATTTCCACCTGCTGCCAATGACCAAATTTTATGAAAATGACTTGATAAAATCCCTAAAAAGTAAGCATCATCAAGAGAAAATATGATAAGCCTATTATCAGGAATTACACTTTTATCAAGCATAAAAAATACATGATGTTTTGAAGTTTCAACAGTTACAATAAATTTGTTGATTGCTCTTATTGAATCTCTTAAAGTAGCTCTTGGCTCTCCAAATATCCACCAATTTTTTCGATATGATCCTCGATTATTTTGATCTCTTTCTGGTTTAACTCGTTCATAAACCCATTGATATGCTTTTGGATATTGCTCTCTAACTATATTTTCTGAAAGACCAAATAAATCAATTACAAGTGCATTTCTAGAAATGTGTAATAAGTCTCGTCCATTTAGATAAGGATGAACAATTTCTGTTTCTATATTTAAAGTTTGTGCATGAGTTAGCTCAAATCCTTTACCGATAAGTTGAACACCTCGACAGCATAGTTTTTTATTACTAATAAGTGGCCGAGTTCGTGTGAAATCAACTCCAACACATAGATTACTAAAAATTGTGTTAGCATTGCAAAACTCAATTTTAATATTATCAGCTTGCTCTTCTGGGGTTAATGCCTCATTTTCAGATATTATACTACCTAACTGCGGTATTCGTTGATTTTTTGAATCATTTAACTCTACTCCAGTCATTGCAATTCTAACTGCTGCACCTCCATCAACCCAAGGATGATCAGGAATTGCAAAAATTAAACGAATGGAGTTCTTTTGATTCTGATGAAAATCAATCACCTTTCTTTGAAACTTTTGACTAATACTATTAGTTGTAATTAATCCAAATCTTCGTAAATTACCCGTTCTAACTAAATCAGCCGCTTTATGCCACCAATACATAACAAAATCTACAGTATCAGGTACATCTTTGTAGATTTGTCGTACTGCTTCTGTATACCCGTCTCCTAGAGCTTCACGCATCCGATAATTACCAATAAAAGGAGGATTAGAAACAATATAATCTGCATCTGGCCATATAGCAGGACGAGGATTAAGATAACGATAAATAGGAATTTGATCACTCGCATCAGGAACATCTTCACCCGTCACAGGATGCTTGATCATTTTTCCACCCCAACGGGTTTTTACCTGACCCGTTTTAATATCAATATCTAACTCCTTCCCATCATAATCTAACACCGCATCCCGAAATTCAATATTATGAAAATCCTGTAAAATCGGTTCTGGTGGTGGTGTACTTCCATAGCGTTTAAAATGCCATTGTAAATAACCAATCCAAATTACTAACTCTGCAATAGCGGCCGCTCTAGGATTAATTTCAATTCCTAAAAATTGCGCCGGGTTTACCTGTTTTCTTCCTGCTAAACGCGGATCAAATTCCTCTAATAAATTCGTTGTTACTTCTCCCAAAATATCCAGTAACCGCGTCTGTACTTCCTGTTCCAATGTCTTTAATAAATCTAATGTTACATATAAAAAATTACCCGAACCACAAGCAGGATCAAGAATCCGAATTTGTTGTAATTTATCTAAAAATGCCCTAATTTCATATTCAGCTTTTTCTATTTGTACTTTTGTCGGTTTTTGCTGTGTTTCTTTGAGAGTTAAAAAGCGATTAACCTCCGATTCCACTAATAACCATTCTGACCGTAAAGGTTCTATAACTACGGGACGCACCAACCGCTCAACATAGGATCGAGGTGTGTAATGCGCTCCTAAACTTTTCCGTTCTTTACTATCTAAAGCTCGTTCTAATAATGTCCCAAAAATCGCCGGTTCTACCTCTGTCCAATCTTTATTTGCAGCTTCATACAGCACTTCTAACTGTTCTTTCGGTAAATCAAAAGCAGTTGCATGAGCAAAAAAGCTGCCGTTAAATTGGGGAATTTCATCAAAGTTAAATTCTCCCCCAGTATTCATCACTTTCCACAGTCTTTCAATCTGGGTTTTAAATGTCTTGGGTTCAACCAACCAACGTTCTTTTAATGCTTTAGTAAAAACTTCTCCTGGCAATAATTTTACATCTTCCGCAAACATGGTGAAAATGCAGCGCATGAGGAAATTAGCGACTTCTTTGGGTTCGTGTCCTTGTTTTTCTAACCACCGCGCTAATTTAGCTAAGGTATCCGCAACTTCTCTTGTTACCCGCGCTCGATATTTTTCCGGGTTTAAATTTTGCGGATCATTAAATATCGCCACAAAGCGATTAAATATTTTCTCGTTTAAAAGCTGATCAAGATCAATTTTTTCCCGCGCTCCATAACCACCATAGTTACCACTAAAACTCATCCAAATTTCAAAATGTGAACCAATATCACAGGTAATTAAAAAGGGAGGTTTACTTGCTAGAAAAGGTGTATAGCTTTGTGCTTGATAAAAGGCCTTTTCCATGGCTATATCGTAGGTTTTTGTCCCTCGTTTGGCTGTACCCCGTTTATTTGCGTTTCCCCCTTGTTTGGCTTCAATTAAAAAATGTCCTTCTTTATAGAAGTCTGCAAAGTTTGTCGTAACTCCATCTTTGTTAAAAATTTTGATATCTTTATCAAAACAATAGCGATCGCCTGCTATACTGCCTTTAGGTAATGGACGCTCTACCCCCAGAGCATCACAAAGTTCTAAAAAGAAACCCTGATAATTTGCTCTCTCGTTCCCCTGAGAACCTTTCCACTTTTGCAGAAATATTTTTACCCGTTGACAATCTTCACTTTTCATGGCAAACTAGAATATTGAATATTAATTATTTATTGTCAAATATTTTCAGAATCAGAATTTACAATATCTACCAAAAAACTGAACTTTTACACAACTCATAAGTTTTATTTATCTAAATACAAATTTAAATAAGTTTTTTTGAAAAAAATTTTTTATTTTTAGGGTTCGGGTTACTTTCGGCGTGGTATTATAGTCATATAAATATAATGGAGTGTGAGCAAAATTTTTATTTAGGGACGCGTTCCGATTATCACAATATCACGCCCACGAGGGAAAGTCAACCACCCCGACAAAAAAAAGAAAATATTTTACAAAATTTTAAACTTTGAAATAGTGAGAATCAAAGCTGTATTTTCTTCCTACCTCCGTGTCCTCTGTGTCCTCTGTGGTTAGTGAATCTAAAAAACCCAAATCCCCAAATCCAAAAGTTAAATCCCCGATTTTGTCAATAAATCGAGGATCTAAGAAATATGATACTTTGGATTACTTCTCAGTAATATACTTTAGTAAACCTTCACAGGCATCCATCAGTAAATCAATCACAAAATTAAAACCCTCAACTCCTCCATAATAAGGGTCTGGAACTTCCTTGAGGGTATATTGAGAGCAAAAATCACACATCAGCCTCACTTGAGAATGATATTGCCCAGAAGGATCAAGAGCTAGGATATCATCATAATTACTACGGTCCATGGCCAAAGTCAAATCAAACTCCTGAAAGTCCGAGACTTGAAATTGACGCGCTCGGCCTTGGAGTTTAAATCCTAACTTATTCTCCGCTGCGGCGCTCATGCGTCTATCCGGTGCGTTACCAATATGATAACCAGCAGTACCCGCAGAATCGCAAAGAATTGTTTTAGTTAAACCCCTTTGCGAAATCAGATGATTCATAATATTTTCAGCCGACGGTGAGCGACAAATATTACCCAGGCATACAAACAGTAACTTATAAGTCATATATTTTGATTTTTTGCGTCAGTTGCCAGTTACTTTATACCACTGACGACTGACCACTAGCTATTGACTACAATCCAGGTAACTCCAATCCACTGGTTAGATCTTCCATCCGTTCCCGCATGGTTTCGGTAGACTTTTTATAAGCATCTTTCATGGCCACCGCAACTAAATCAGAAAGCACTTCTGCACCTTCTGCTAAAGCAGATGGATCAATTTCCACTCGTTTCGGTTCTTGGTTGCCACTGACAATCACCCTCACCAGTCCACCACCAGATTCTCCGAGAATCTCCATTTCCTCTAATTCTTCTTGAAGACGTTTTGCACCCTCTTGAACTTGCTGCGCTTTTTTAAAAGCTTCGGCTAATTCTTTCATTTTGCCTAAGCCAAAGCCAAATCCCTGTCCTTTTCCTGTCATAACTGGTTATCCGCTGTACGATTACTGACAAATCAAATTCAATTATAGATGGCATGATTGAGATACACAACTAACGTAGTTTGCCAAGGTCAAACACTGTCAATTGCTGATGATTCTCTCTCTGATTGACCTTACTGGTGAAATTACTTTGGGGTTCTAGAGTCTGGGGTTATGCTTGCCCTTTAGCAAACCACTGGAAACTCACCTAACATTTTCACCTCTGGTTCTAACCAAATTGACCACCGTTCTTGCACCTCATTTTGAACATGACGAATGAGAGAAAAAATATCGCTGGCTTTAGCTCCCCCCCGATTGACAATAAAATTAGCATGAAGTTGGGCAACTTGCGCTCCCCCTAGTTGATAACCTTTGAGTCCAGTTTGTTCAATTAACCAACCCGCAGTATAGGGTTGAGGATTTCTAAACACACTACCACAACTGGGATAGCTGTATGGTTGGGTGCTGAGTCGGTGTTTTTTATGGTCTTTGGTTCTATCTGTCACTACCACAGGATCTGCCCCTGGTTGCAGTTGCAAGGTCGCTTGAGTCACAATCCATTTTCCACCTTGTAGCCGTGAACTTCGGTATGTATAGCCTAATTCCTCCGGGGTGAGAGTTACCAAAGTTCCATCTGGGGAAAGAACTTGAGCGCTAACTAACATATCTGCAATACAGCTATTATGCGCCCCAGCATTCATCACCACCGCACCCCCTACCGTTCCAGGAATACCCACAGCCCATTCTAATCCTTCCCATCCCAAAGCAGCAGCGTCCCATGCTAAAGCAGGAATGGCTTCTCCTGCGGATACGATTAATTGACCTGTATCTGGGTTAAAATATTTAGAACGGAGATGACGAGTGGCAATGACTAATCCAGGTATACCGCGATCGCTCACTAACAAATTAGAACCAGCACCTAAGATTGTAATCGCTAAATAATTCTCTTTAGCAAACTCAATACTTGCTTTTAAAGCTTCTAAATTCTGAGGAGAAACATAGTATTCAGCCTCCCCCCCAACTCGATAAGAAGTAAACCCTGACAAGGAAGTATGAGTCCTTAGAGAACAATCAGTCCCCGGTAAGTAAATTGATTTACTATTATCCCCATGATCTTTAATTTGTCTTTGCGGGGTCAAATCGGAAAAATTACGGATTTTGCTAAGGTCTTGGGAAGTTATCATCTTTACTTTAATTGGTGAATTTTTGACTTATGTGATTTATTTACCGTAAAAATCCGGTCTTGCTGTTAGATGCAGTTATCTTTCTCAGATGTAGCTTTTTGCCGGTTCACTCATGGTAGTAATCAATTCAGGAATAGTCTGATTTAAATTACCAGCACCTAAAAACAGTGCTAAATCCCCCGAACGCAGGTTTTCCAGTAAAAATTCACTAACTAAAGGTAAATTTGGTTGATAAACTACTTGAGGGTTGTGTTTACTAATTGCAGTGGCTAAATCTTCTCCACTGACTTGACCCAAATCAGGTTCACCAGCACTGTAAATATCAGTTAGCACAACTAGATCAGCATGAGTAAAAGACTCAGCAAACTCTTCTAAAAACGTTAATGTCCGAGTATAACGATGGGGTTGAAAAATAGCCACTACCCTTTGTCCAGGTCTAGATTGAAGATTAGCTGCGGCTAGAGTAGCACGGATTTCACTAGGATGATGGGCATAGTCATCAATAAAAGTCACCCCAGCAGCTTGACCTCGCAACTCAAACCTTCGTCTTGCACCTTCAAAAGTGGCAATACCTTCAGCAATTTGCCCAAATTCTAAACCTAAGAATCTACCTACCGCCACTGCTGCTAAGGAATTGCTCAGGTTATGACGACCCAATAGCTGTAAATTTAATACACCTAAAGCTTGACCTTTTTCCCACACTAAAGCTGTTGTCCCATCCGCCCGATAATTGACATTACTAACAGTATAGTCAGCACCTTGATCTGGGTCAAGACTATAGCTAATAGTTGGTTTCAAGCGATGACGCACTGTGTCACAATCAATGCTCCCTACCAAGGTTTTGCAACCTTGAGCAAAGGTTTGGAATGTATCAACTACTTCTTCCAAAGTCTCGTAATGATCAGGATGATCTAATTCAATATTAGTGATAATGCCAATTTCTGGAGCGTGTTTCACCAAAGAACCATCAGATTCATCTGCCTCTGCTACTAAATAACGGCTTTTCCCCATTCTGGCATTACCTTCCCAAGCCTTGACTTCCCCACCGACCAAAATTGTCGGATCAAGTCCAGCTTGCAATAGCATATAACCAATCATGCTACTAGTGGTGGTTTTCCCGTGAGTTCCTGCTACAGCAATACTGTAATAATCAGCAATTAAAGCAGCTAGAACGTCAGAACGATGCAAAATCGGGCAACCTAATTCTAAAGCAGCTTTATATTCTAAATTATTCGCATTAATGGCTGTGGAACAAATCACTTGCGGCAAATTGGTTTTTGCTCTAGGCGATAATACCTCATCACTAGCTACTTGAGGCAGAAAAAACTCCAGATTGTTGGCTTCCTGTTTACTGAAAATGTGAACGCCCAGAGATGCTAACTTGTGCGTAATATGATTAGGACGCAAATCTGAACCAGATACTGGTAATTGACGTTTGGTGAGAACATAAGCCAAAGCAGACATTCCGATACCCCCAACGCCAATGAAATGAAATGGTCTACCACTAAAATCTATACAATTGCTCATTTTATTCTCCTCTTACACCACACCAGAACCACATTAGACACGCACATCATAACAGGATTCTGATTTTTACAGATACTAACTATCTGTATATATAAAACAAAGGTCAAATTGACTTTGAGTAATGATTAATTTATGACCTTGGTTGTCCGTTGATTAACCCCTGCACCAAATTATCCCCCCCCCTGTGAACATTTTCACCAGTTCTAATCGCTTCATAAGATTATTCTGAAAATTTCTGCTACATCGGGAAAGAAAATTGTGTAGATTTAAATACATTTTCTATATTTTTTTGGTAACTCAGTAGCCTAGATTTAGGTACAGCAACTTGCATTACTGGCCTAAAGCCCCTGTGGGAATTGACTACCATAGTATATTGGTAATCAAACTATTATTCAAACAGAAATCTGCCCGCCACTTCCTCAACTGCAACAATTTGTAAATAAATTCTGTAATTTTTTTTGAATCTCAGACTTTATCGTTATAAATAGATTCCCCCTTTGCGATATGATTATGGTCAACGATATCAACTTATAGGCATAAATACAGAGGGGAAGACACTGTGATTAGAGTTGCAATTAACGGTTTCGGGCGCATTGGACGCAACTTTGCACGCTGCTGGGTGGGCAGAGAAAATAGCAAGATCGAATTGGTTGCTATTAATGACACATCTGATCCCAGAACTAATGCTCACCTGCTTAGATATGACTCTATGCTGGGCAAATTAAAAGGTGTGGATATTGCGGCTGATGATAATTCCATCACTCTTAATGGTAAAACCATTAAATGTGTATCTGATCGCAACCCAGATAACTTACCCTGGAAAGAATGGGAAATTGACCTGATTATCGAATCAACAGGGGTTTTTACCAGCAAAGAAGGGGCAATGAGGCACGTAAATGCCGGAGCTAAAAAGGTTCTGATTACGGCCCCTGGTAAAAATGAAGATGGTACTTTTGTCGTCGGTGTCAATCATCATGATTATGACCACAAGATCCATAACATCATCAGTAATGCTAGTTGTACAACCAACTGTTTAGCTCCCATTGCTAAGGTATTAGATGAAAAATTTGGTATCATCAAAGGCGTAATGACTACTACCCACAGCTATACAGGTGACCAGCGTTTATTAGACGCTTCTCACCGTGATTTGCGTCGGGCAAGAGCAGCAGCTATCAATATTGTTCCTACCTCCACTGGCGCGGCAAAAGCGGTGGCTTTGGTTCTTCCTCAGTTGAAGGGTAAGCTCAATGGTGTTGCTTTGCGCGTACCTACCCCTAACGTTTCTATGGTGGATTTTGTAGTCCAAACTGAGAAGCGCACTATTGCTGAAGAAGTTAACCAAGCTCTTAAAGTTGCTTCTGAAGGTCCTCTCAAAGGCATTTTGGGTTATAGCGAGTTAGAACTTGTCTCTTCTGACTATCAAGGTACAGACGAATCTTCTATTGTTGATGCCAATTTGACTATCGTTATGGGCAATGACATCGTAAAAGTCATGGCATGGTATGACAATGAGTGGGGTTACAGTCAACGCGTTCTCGATTTGGCTGAGTTAGTAGCTGAAAAATGGGTTTAATTTAGGTAACAGGTGACAGGTGCTACGCCACGGTGACAGGGAACAGGGAACAGGGAACAGGGAACAGGGGACAGGTGCTAC
Organism: Dolichospermum circinale AWQC131C; assembly: GCF_000426905.1. NCBI lineage: Bacteria > Bacillati > Cyanobacteriota > Cyanophyceae > Nostocales > Aphanizomenonaceae > Dolichospermum > Dolichospermum circinale. Next base: position 71,131 of record NZ_KE384598.1, on the reverse strand, counting down.
GCCAGGGGGACAGAGAAAAAAGCAAATTATCTATCTCTTACCTATTACCTATTACCTATTACCTATTCCCTATTACCTATTCCCTATTCCCTAATCAAAAATGTTGAAATCCCTGACTGAGATTAAGAATTCGGTCGGGGATTTCTTCTTTTTCATCCTGTAAAATTACTTTTGAGCCGGGGGTGATTTTACCAATTATCGCCGCACCAGTTCCCAGATGTTCTACCAATTTTAATGCCGGTTCTATTGGTAAACACAGGACTAATTCAAAGTCTTCCCCACCATAAAGGGCATATTCTAAGCATTTCTCCTCTGTTAACCATCCCCCAAAGGCCAATGGTAATGGTATTTTGTTAGATTCTATCACTGCACCGACTTGACTGGCACGACAGATTTGTAATATTGCATCTGCTAAACCGTCACTGCTATCCATACCAGCAATGGTCATTTGAGATTTGAGATTTGGGACTTCGACTTCGCTCAGTCGAACGATTTTGCATTGGGATTCTACAATTTCCCATAAAATAGGTAAGACATCTAAGCGGGGGTTGGGGCGCTGGTGAGCGGTAATTAAAGCTGTCTTGGCTTCAGCTTTGAGATTTTGACCTATTTCGGGATGTAACAGTAATTCTAAGCCCCCACGGGACGCTCCATGTACCCCTGTCAGAACAATAGCATCTTCTACCTGAGCAGTGCCACGACGAATAATCAAATTAGGGTGAACTTGACCAAAGGCTGTAATAGCTAAAGTAGTAATGGGCGATCGCACAATATCACCACCAACTATGGGAATATGATACTTTGCCAGGCATTCTGTCATGCCCGCATATAATCCCTCAACCCAACTTACAGTTACATCTCCGGGTAAACCCAATCCTACAGTTATCCCCATGGGAGTTGCCCCCATTGCTGCTAAATCCGATAAATTCGCCGCCGCAGCCCGCCAACCAGCATCCTGAGCAGAGGTGGTAACATCACTAAAATGCACGCCGTCAACGAGCATATCAGTGGTAACTATTAAACATTTATCAGACTCCGTTACTAATACTGCCCCATCATCACCAATCATACCTGGTGTACAAAAGCGTTGTAATCTTTTTAAAAGACCCTGTTCACCAATATCCCGAACTCGCAGGGAAGATAAATCATTATTCATAATTTTACTATTTTGGATTTTCGATTTACGGGTGTGTGCTGTTAGTCATCATGGTTAAAAATTGTTGTTTTTTCAGCATTATGATATTTTAGTCATGCAATGTTGCATAAATAAGGTGATTGAATCATGGTTTTATCAGATATATTTATAACAACATAACCAATTGTCACTGGAGAAGCAAAAATGAAGTCTGATCATCAATTCAGTCGGGTGTTAATTGTCGGTGGAACTCACGGGAATGAGTTTACTGGCGTATACTTGATTAAAAAGTTTGAGCAATTCCCACAATTAATTAATAGATCCAGTTTTGAAACACTGACTTTGTTAGCTAATCCTCAAGCCTTTACAGCAGTAAGACGATACATCAATAAAGATTTGAATCGCTGTTTTCTGCGCCACCATTTAGAAGATATAACACTATCTAGTTATGAGGATTTACGAGCTAAAGAGATTAACTATCTGTTTGGAAAAAATGGTAAAACTCCTGCTGATTTTATCGTTGATTTACATAGTAGCACTGCTAATATGGGCATAACCATAATTGTAGATAATGATGAACCATTCAATTTGCAATTAGCCGCTTATCTTAATTATATTAATCCTGCAATCAAGGTTTGTAATTTGGGAAACTCTGGTCGCAGTCATGATTCACTGCGATCGCTTGGTAAATTTGGAATTTGTATTGAGGTGGGATCTGTTCCTCAAGGTGTTTTAAATGCAGAGTTTTTTCTGAAAACTGAAGCCATAATATACACAATTTTAGATTATTTGGAACTGTACAACCAGGAAAAAGTTCCATCTTTTCCAAATAACCTAATCTGCTATGAATATCTAGAAAAAATTGATTATCCGAGAAACGAACAGGGAGAAATTCAAGCTATGATCCATCCTGATCTTCAGTTTAAAGATTATGAAGTTTTACATCCCGGAGATCCTATGTTTTTAACATTTGATGGTCAGATAATTAGCTATCAAGGAAACTCTACTGTCTATCCCATCTTTATCAATGAAGCTGCTTATTACGAAAAAGGTACTGCTATGTGTTTTACCGAAAAACGAATGATTACTCTTGAGTAAGCCAAAAGTAAGACTTACACAAATAACTTTCAAGAACTCATGTACTTTTGCTGTCGTTACAAACTAAAATAAAAGAATCATCTAGGAGACTATTGATATGGTAACAACATTAGTAAAAAACCTCTCCTTTGAGGAATACTTAAACTATGATGATGGACTTGGTTTGAAGTATGAACTAGTTGATGGACAGTTAGAAATTATCAACCCACCAAAAATTGAACATTTTTTGATTGTCAATTTTCTTGATACAACATTAACAGCGGAAATAAAGCGTTTGACTCTATCTTGGTTGTGTTTTCGAGAAACTGGAGTGAGAACAGGTAGAAATAAATCACGGTTGAGTGACTTGTCTGTGGTGACACTCGAAGATGCGAAAGAATTACAAAATGCTTCTGCTGTATTTCAATCACCACCATTATTGATTGTCGAAGTAGTCAGTCCAGAATCGGTAAAAAGAGATTATCGTTATAAACGTTCTGAATATGCAGCTTTAGGAGTTTGTGAATATTGGATTGTTGATCCTTTAGAATCTAAGATTTCTGTGTTATTCCTGGAAGAGGGATTATATGAAGATACAGTATTTACTGCTAATCAAAAAATTAGATCGCGGACTTTTCCAGAATTGAGTATTACAGTTGAGCAGGTTTTCAATGCAGGTAATTTGCCGTAGTCGTTGCAAATAGAGGCTTGAGAATCCTACAGTAATTGAAAATAAAGTCATAACAAATGGTTTCTACCGTTGGTATTACAGACACTATTAAAAGCTTGAGTGATTTACAAACTCGTTGTAACTTACACCAAGCAGAAGATGAAAACTTTTTTAATGAATGGTTGACAGATTTACCCCAACTCAACCCACAAGAACAATCAGGTATTACTCGCATTAAACGACGTTATGATTATCATCGTGTTGATGGTCTATTATTAGAAGGGACAATTAATCTTTTAGTCGTTTCACCACTTTTAGAACTTGCAGGTTTTCTAGATTCACCTTACCGAATTTGCTCACCCTATGGCATAAATTTAGAAATTGAAGAACCAGAAGCAACAATTCGCGGTTTTATTGATGTCCTAGTTGTCCAGGAAAAACTGTGGATTTTTGTGGTTGAATCTAAACGAAATAGCATTCCAGTGGTAACAGCAATACCGCAGTTATTAGCCTATATGTTAACTACTCCTCACCGGGATAAATCTGTATTTGGTATGGCTACGAATGGCGATGAATTTATATTTATCAAACTAGCTATCACAGACAAACCTGAATACGACGTATCACGCACATTTTCCCTATTTCCCCGCCGACATGAATTAGCTGAAGTTTTGCAAATTTTAAAACGATTAGGAGAACTCATGATAGCTTAATTTATCTGCACCTGGTTTCAATAGCTAGTTATGCCAATTCATGTTCCAATTAGAGTATATTAAAAAACAGTTGTCTTTTTAGTTCCCCAAATGAGCGACATCAAAAGAATAGACACAAACGCCTATGTGACAGTGCAAGGACAATATGCTGTAGTCAATGAAGGTTCTGGCTATGCCATTATCAATATTCACACAAAACAGGTAATTGCCCGCAATATCTCATCTTTCTTGGACTGCGTAAAAACTCTAGAGTATATCCTTAGTAATGCTGAATCTCAAAATTCAGATCCAATCCAAACCTCTGCTTTTATTTCTGAACCAGACACTCCTCCTAAATCAGTTCAGGAAAAAATTAATTATGAACCTAAAAAACTAGATGAACTAGATTTTGCTCTTATCAGAAGTCTAGCCTCGTATTTTGAAGAGATGAATGGTAAAATCCGTTACTACCGTAAAGATCATAATGCTTCAGAAGAAGAAGCAGATGTAATAGGGAGTTATTACCTAAAGACTGCTGGTATTGTTAGGGGTGTTAAAACTGAAAAAGATTTGGCAGAACTGATCCAATATATAGAAAACCTCAAGGAAAAGGTTAGTATATACCAGCATAAAGATTATAACTATCGTTGGTCTACAAGTTTACAAAAAAAGGTTCTAGCTAAATTAAGGAAAATAATGGATAGACTCAAAAATTAATTGAAAGATGTTATTACTGCTAACCGCAAGCGGAAAGAGCTAGAGTCGCTTTGAGAAAGTAGAGACGTTTAATCAAACTCAAACGTCCCTACCTTTTGATTTTAATCTTTTATGAAACTGCTTGCGGCTGAACTAAATTTTCCACACCTTGAATAACAGTCGCAGATTCAATTTTGTCACCAGCTTTGAGTTTATCTAAAATCTCTCTCCCTTCAGTCAGATAACCAAACACAGCATAACGACCATCTAAAAGATTACGTCCTGCGGGGGTAAGTTCAGGTTCAAACAGAAAGAAGAAAACTTGAGAAGAACCACCATTAGGTTCATTTTCTGGACGGGCCATCACTAAAGCACCAAAAGAAGAAAAAGGTAAAACTGGCATATCTAAATAACGTCCAGCTTCTTCGAGCGTAATACCATAGGTTGGTTCTTTTTCACCTTGGACTAAAATCTCTAAAGGAATAGCCCGATATTTGCCAGTTTGAGGGTCAATAAAACCAACTTCTTGACCAACAGGATCTCCAGTTTGTAAAAAGTAAGATTCTTCCGAACGGGTAAATTCTAAACCGTTATAAAAACCGCGTTGTACTAAATCTACAAAATTACCAGCGGTGACAGGAGCGCTATAGCCATCTACCACTACGGTAAGATCGCCTTTGTTAGTTTTAAAAGCAATGGTAGCGCGTCCTTTGAGTTGGGGTAAATTACTGTATTCAGCAGGAACTTCAAAGGGAAATTTTGTCACCATTGATTCTTCTAACAAGCTGACAAGATCAAGTAATTTGGCTCTTCCCTCAAGAACTGCTTCCTTTCGCTTAGTTTTAACTATTTCTTGCAGTTGTGTTACCCCAGATTTCAATTCAGTAACCCAAGCTTGAGCTTGAGCTTGCCGTTCTTCCGGAATACTTGCTAATATTTGGGAAGGTTTATCGAGTATCCGCGATGCTTGCTTTAGATCATTATTAACCGCGCTCCACCGCTTATTCGCTCGCAGTTGGTTAGAAATGTCTTCTAAACTGGCTTGTAGTTTACGTACAGGTTGATTATCTATCGGGAGTGCATAGCGTAACAAGGCCTTTCCGTCGGTAATTGCGTTTCCCGCTGGTAAGCCGGCGTTACTAGTGGGAGTCCACCCAGCTGTACTTATGCCTAAAAATATTGTTAATAACAATATTAGTTTGAGGCTGTTCTTCACCCAGGACCTTAATAAGTTCAACATCAAATTTCTCTTTCTTTAGTATCAAAGTGTTGATTGGCAGTAACTTATTGATTATCTTCCCACATTGGGAGTCTGGAGATTGAAGAGGCAGGAGAGTAAGGAGCAGGAAGCAGGAAGAATATCTGTCTATTGCCTCTTTCTTAACAACTGACAACTAACAACTGACCACTGACAACCAACAACTGACAATTAACAACTGACAATTAACAACTTATGACCCTAGAAGGGTACAATGAATGCCGATTGTCTTGCAATATTTGAAAGTTTCATGATCTCTAGTAACGACTTTCGACCTGGTGTTTCAATTGTATTAGATGGTTCGGTCTGGCGCGTGATAGATTTTCTTCATGTTAAGCCAGGTAAGGGTTCTGCTTTCGTGCGGACAACCCTGAAAAATGTCCAAAGTGGTAAACAATTAGAAAAAACTTTTCGGGCTGGGGAAACTGTCCCCCAGGCTACTCTGGAAAAGGTAACGATGCAACATACCTATAAAGAAGGTGATGAGTTTGTCTTTATGGATATGGAGACTTATGAAGAAGGTAGATTAACTTCAGCGCAAATTGGCGATCGCGTCAAGTACCTCAAAGATGGTATGGAAGTGAATGTGATTCGCTGGGGCGAACAGGTGTTAGAAGTTGAACTACCTAATTCTGTAGTTTTGGAAATTGTGCAAACAGATCCTGGTGTTAAGGGTGATACTGCTACAGGTGGTACTAAACCTGCAATTCTAGAAACTGGAGCAACTATCATGGTTCCCTTGTTTATTGCTCAAGGGGAGCGCATCAAGATTGATACCAGAGAAGATAAGTATTTAGGCAGGGAATAATTTTCCTACTTTTTTGATACCAACTGGGAGTAGTGAAGACTAAAACCCAAATTGGTAATCATGATTTGAATCCCTTTTTTATAGAGGGATTAAATCCCTGCCCTACTTAGAATTTTAATTTAACAGTTAGGTCGAGGTAAAATAATTGTGACATTAGACTTTAATGAAATCCGTCAACTACTGGTAACTATTGCTCAAACTGATATTGCGGAAGTTACACTCAAAAATAATGAGTTTGAATTAACGGTACGCAAAGCTATCAGTTTCAGCAATAATGGCCAAGCACCAATTAGTAATGTAGTCAGTGCCGGCGTAACCCAGTTGGTATCTACAACTTCACCAGAAATGGTCATAAATAAAGTTGTGGATAATTCCATAATTCAACCTGCTGTTTCTCCTTCACCAATTAATCAAAAGTTGGTTGACGTATTATCTCCTATGGTGGGGACATTTTACCGCGCCCCAGCACCAGGAGAAGCTCCCTTTGTGGAGGTGGGCGATCGCGTCAAATCTAGTCAAAGTGTGTGTATTATTGAAGCTATGAAGCTTATGAACGAAATTGAAGCCGAAGTCTCTGGACAGGTGATGGAAATTTTAGTTCAAAATGGTGAACCAGTAGAATATGGTCAACCTTTGATGAGAATTAACCCTGATTAAGTATTA
>NZ_KE384598.1:58924-64060 GCF_000426905.1 Dolichospermum circinale AWQC131C | reverse complement strand
CAGGGAACAGGGAACAGGGAACAGGGAACAGGGAACAGGGAACAGGGAACAGGGAACAGGGAAACTGACTAAAGGGGATAATTTTTCTGAAAACTTTCCCGGGTGAGTGGCTGTTCTAATTCCACACCTTCACCACCTAAAACCTCTAAGGGTTTACCGTTGACTTCAATATAAACTTTAGCTTGAGGGTTTAAACTAGTAGCAGTATATACAACTTGCCCAATCCGTCCGATCATGGAACTGCTACCGCCACCAGTGGTAAAGTTTTCAGATAAGTTGACGTGAACATCATTATTTTCTGCTTTGAGTCCCAGTAATTGAGTCCCCTGGGGAATAGTAGTAGAGTCTGTTCCTTGAGGAGGTCCGGCTAATAAAGTTTTAAACGCTGTTTCTAAAACTTGGTTGGGTTGGGTAGCAGCAATTTTCAGAGGTTGGGGAACTAAATCAAAACGATTTTCTTTAGACCTGAGCCAATATATACTAGCAGTTTGTTCATTACCCTGTTGGCTGTTCGATTGCTCTATTGGCTGTTTAATGGTTTTCGACGGGTTGGTAGGTGTGGGAGTATTGGCGCTCTGGGAAGAAAACCAAGCTACTCCACCGCTTACCGCTACCACTGCTACCGAAATGGCTGCTACTAGACCGGAAGAAATACTGTTAGTTCTTTGTTGGTCATTCATATCTAAAACCTACTTGACTAAGGACTGAAATAGTATTTGTAATATAAGTAGCCTGTTTATAGAGGTTATATCTCTAGTACAAATCTTGGGTTTTGATTTATACATAAACTGCTCTTGCTGGTTTTGCCCCTTTTCACTCCAATTGTAGAGTTATCCTTTGGGGTCTGTCACCTATCTCTTGATCTAAATCCCATGATTTCTTGAAAAAAGATTTAAATTAAAATTGGGCAAAATGTGGTATGTAGGTTGGCGTGAAAAATTGTCGTTATGACAAGGGAACAGGGAACAGGGAAGAGGGAAGAGGTTTTGGACAACTTTACTTTTCGTTACTTGTGTCGGTTTTTTCCGTTCACCTACTTGTACAAGTTAGTTGGTGACAAATATTAGTTATTTTACTAGCTTAAAAAGTATAATTTATGTTTTTTCACCCAGAGGCGCGGAGGCGCGGAGAGTAAGAGTTTAAGAAATGTAATTTTTGCAGGTTTCCTGAAAAATAAGTTGACTAGTTATAGTATAATTAACGAATCCCTATGATGTGGTGGTTATGGTTGTTACTGCTTCGACCTGCAAGATTACCTGGGAACTCTTACCTGAAGATTTTGTTTTAGAAGATGAACCTGTGGATAATGTCAATCAACCCTCTTTAGCTGCGGCGCTGACCGAAAGTCTACAATTGGCTGGGAAACTACCAGAAACAGCCCTGGTTACGACTAATTATGGTATCTGTGCTACAGTTAACAACAAAATTGTGATTAAAGCACCTGATTGGGCTTATATACCGAAAATTACCGTATCTAGAGAGGAAGTACAACGCAGTTATACCCCTCACAAACAGGGTGAAATACCGATTGTGGTGATGGAATTTCTTTCGGATACAAATGGGAGTGAATATTCTAGTAAACGGACTTTTCCCCCCGGTAAATGGTTTTTTTATGAAGAAGTTTTACAAGTTGCAAATTACCTGATTTTTGACCCTGGTACGGGTATTTTGGAGGTACATCGGTTACAAAATTCGGGAAAATATGAATTACGTTCTCCTGATGAAAATAACCGTTATTGGTTAGAGGAGATGGATTTATTTATTGGTGTGTGGTCAGGAAAGCGCGAAAACCGTGATGGTTACTGGTTGCGCTGGTGGGATAAACAGGGTAATTTGTTATTGTGGGGGTTTGAGTTGGTTGAGAGGGAACGACGAGAAAAGGAAGCTGCTTTACAACGTTTAGCAGAGTTGGAAAAACGATTGCGAGATGCGGGAATTGAAGTTTAAACTAGAATTCTGTTTCTAAGGATAATCCTCAAAAAAAATTTTTAGATCGCTCCGTTCCACTACGCTTTGAAGGGTAAAGAAAAGAAGAGCAAAGGGCAAAAGCGCAAGAGTGCAAAGGGCTACTGAGTCCACGCAGCACCACACACAACACGAAAACCGTTGAGGTTGAAGTCGAAGCCCGCACCATTATAGTCACGATAAGCCGAACGGCAATAGCCAGGATTGTAGAGCCAAGAACCGCCGCGCAGCCTCTTAGCATTACCGCTTTGACTTGTCCAAGCACTACCATCTTTAGGCGCGTTTGCATAATTATCATGCCAATCGTCTTGACACCATTCCCAGACATTCCCGTGTATATCGTACAAACCAAAGCTATTAGGGGGAAAACTACCTACTTCTGTTGTTTGTCCAAGAGATTTACCTTTTGGCTCAGAAGCATAGGTGTAAGTTCCATTATAATTAGCTAAGTCAGTTGTAATCGTTTCCCCAAAATAAAAGGGTGTAGTCGTCCCCCCACGACAAGCATATTCCCATTCTGCTTCGCTGGGTAGACGATATTCCCGTCCTGTCTTTTCACTCAACTTTTGACAAAACTCTACAGCATTATTCCAAGACACTTTTTCCACAGGACGTTTTGCTCCTTTTTCGGTGAAATAAGAAGGATTCTTACCCATGATTTGTTGGTACTGTTCTTGAGTCACAACAAATTTACCCATAGAAAAACCAGGTACATTTACCTGATGTTGTGGACTTTCATTATTATACCTATCTTTTTCTGACTCTGGTGAACCCATCATAAAAGAACCACCAGGGATTTGTACCATTTCCAGGGTGATACCATTACCTAAATCTTCTTTAAAATATTTAGCTTGATGATTCTCTAGATTAACTATTTTTCCTGTTTTGTTAACTGTTTTAGTTGTAAATGTAAATGTTAATAATTCAAGTAGTTTAGGTTGTACTTGTTTAGGTTCTACTTGTTTAGGTTCTACTTGTTTAGGTTGTACTGTAGGCTTCAATATCTGACTAAATACAACAGTAGTAACTAAACCTGTTCCTCCTAAACCAGCATAAATTAAAAATTGTCTGCGTTTTATAGGAGGTGGGTTTGACCCTGAAGAATTTCCAGATGTTTTTCTATTTTCCTCCTGAAGTTTTTGATATTCAGCTTCTTTTTTAGCAATAATTGGCTGTTCTATTTGCAATATTTCATGTTCATTGAGTTGCAAAGAGTTTTGTAGTCTTTTGAACCTATTTCTATTTGCTTGATGAAGGGGATATTCTCTCTCAATTTTTGCTGAAAATTCCCGTTGATACTGCTCTAAATTTTGCTGATGTTGTTGACGAATTCTTTCAGCCTGTTGTTCTTTTCTGATTCTCTCTTCTTCTTCGCGTTTTCTATATTCTGCTTCTTTCTGAATAAAAATTGGTTGTTTTATTCCTGATACTTCCTCTTCACTGAGTTGCAGAGATTTTTGTAAATTAGATAAATTATCAATACTTTTTTGATTTAGAGGAAACTGTTGTTCAACTTCTTTTAAAAGAGCCTGTCGGTATTCCTCTTGTTTGCGATTATTTTCTTTAATCTTTTCAGCAAGTTCAAGTATCTCTGTCGGTGACATAGTAGCATCACCTCTAGATGAACTAGCAGATTCAGAATTAGGAACAGGTTGAGAAATTGGTAATAGTGTTGAATTATTTTTTTTAATTGCAATTCTTTTAATAGCCGATACTGCATCTAAATCAGCACGAGACACGCCTAAAACTCTAATCCATATTTGTTCTGCTAACTCAAAATTTCCAGCATTTTCAGACAAGGATGCCTGTAATTTTAATGATTCAACATCTTTCATTGTAGCAGATTGCTCTAACAAAATATAATACATTTTATATGGCGGTTCTGCCTTGAGATAGGGATTTTGAATTTCTTTTTGATATCTAGTATTTAATTTAGGAACGGAAGAATTGAGATATCTATCTAATCGTTCCACAGTGGCACAATTAGCTTCACCATGTAATCTTAAACCTGTTAATAATGTATATGTAAATGAACCATGTTGTAATTCGGTAATTTCCCAAGATTTTTGATTAGCAGCACAGGAATAAAAGGTAATTACTCCTTGGTGTTGTTCTAAACCTATTCCTAAACCACTACGACTACTTTCTTCTCGACAAGCATCTAAAAACAAAACTACATTATCAGCACGACTACGACGCAATCTTTCAGTAATGAATTCAACGGAAATAGCTGTATGTTCAATATCACCAGGATCACTATCTGCAAGCATTAAATAATCTTTGTCAGCATGACGCATACCATGACCAGCAAAGAAAAACCATAGATTATCCCCTGGTTCTAATAGAGGTTGTTCAAATTGTGCTTGTAAAAATCGCCGCAACCGTCCGTAAGTTGGTTGAGTGGGAATTGCTGGACTGGTGTTAATAGCTGGAGAGTCCTCTGTAAACAAAAACACCTGATCAAATTTGGCTTCTTCCCGAAACCAAGCGGCCATTGCTTCTGCGTCCCGTTTAGCAAAGTTTAGGGATTGCAGGTTATCATATTGATTAATGCCAATACTAATTGCCCAGTTTTCACTCATTTTCATCTATGATTGTCGCTTGAATTTAAAGGTCAGACTGCCTTTACCGCCTACTTTTCCCCCTGTTCCGAATAAACTCAGTTGTCCTTCTCCATTCACTTCTACAGAAACTTCCACTTCGTCTAGGCGGATTTTAGAGTCAGGATCATCTGCTTCATCTAAACATTCTCGCATAGCTTGTATAAATCCTCTCATTTCCTGCTTGAGTTTTGTGACTTCAACTTTACGCCTAGTAATTACTAATTTGTCTTTTTCTTTGGTAAATATTATTTGTTCTTCCGTAGTTTTACCTCCTAATAATCCACCTGTATCACCACTACTTCTAGCACCGCTAATGGTCGTCGTTGAGGTTTCTGCGACTTCTTCAGTAATAATCCATAAACTGTCTGGGGTAGAAAATTCTGCTGACATAAAACTTACTACTTGTATGGTTGAAAATAAATTACCACAGATGGTCATATTTATCAAATTGTTCTTTTTCCAATTCATGATTTAATGAATCCAAGTAGGTGAACGGAAAAAAACCGACATAAGTGACGAAAAGTAAAGTTATCCAAAACCGTTCGGCTGACGCTCACGGCGAAGCCTA
>NZ_KE384598.1:49794-58892 GCF_000426905.1 Dolichospermum circinale AWQC131C | reverse complement strand
TGTTCCCTGTTCCCTGTTCCCTTGTCATAACGACAATTTTTAACGCCAACCTACTTAGATAATCTTGAATTTCTGGAGATTTCTTACCACTTGCTCACATTTGAGCCATTATAGAGTTCGTCAGCTTTTAAGCACAATGAAAATTTCTCTCAAGCAAGCAGCTAATATTGATACCTCTGATGACATGGACTCCCCTTCACGCTAAAATACATCGTACCATCCACCGCCGTCATCTATTTGAGCGCGACCAAGGGCTATTAGTGGCAGTTTCTGGTGGACAAGATTCTTTATGTTTAATTAAATTATTATTAGACTTACAACCTAAATGGGGATGGAATTTAGCTATAGCCCATTGTGATCATTGTTGGCGCGAAGATTCCCAGGCTAATGCTCATCATGTGCAAAATTTAGCACAACATTGGCATATACCTTTTTATTTAGAAACAGCCCATGAACCTGTTAATAGTGAAGCTACGGCCAGAAATTGGCGATATCACGCTTTAACTAAAATTGCTCAAACTCATCATTATCAATATGTTATCACTGGACATACTGCCAGCGATCGCGCAGAAACTCTATTATATAATTTAATTCGTGGTACTGGTGCCGATGGTTTACAAGCTTTAACTTGGCAGCGGCCACTCACTGATGATATTATCTTAGTCCGTCCATTGTTGGAAATTACCCGCTCCCAAACTGAGCAGTTTTGTCAAGATTTTAATTTACCTATTTGGGAAGATAGCACCAATCAAAATTTACAATATCCGCGCAACCGCATTCGTCAAGAATTGATACCATACTTAAAAGTAAATTTCCACTCCCAAGTAGAGACAAATTTAGCCCAAACAGCGGAACTGCTTCAAGCTGAGGTAGAATATCTGGAACAAACAGCCCATCATTGGCGGCTAGAAGCGTCAGTAAAGGGTGAGAAACAGGATTTACACCTAAATCGTCAAATTTTAAAAACATTACCTTTAGCGCTGCAACGTCGGGTAATCCGTCAGGTACTTCAAAATATCTTACCTGAGTCCCCCAACTTTGAACACATTGAGAAGTTAGTAGCTTTAATCACAGCCCCCAATCGTTCTCAAACAGACCCTTTTCCTGGTGGTATGACAGCAATTGTACAAGGAGATTGGATTTGCATTATTGACAGGTAATGGGTAATAGGTAATGGGTAATGGGTAATAGGTAATAGCTAATATAAAGACACAAATAAATAGATTTCTGTACTTCTGTATTATTGTGCCTGTAATTAGTTTTTAGATGGGAGTGGGGGGACTTGAACCCCCACGACCGTTTAAGGTCAACGGATTTTCATTCTCTTGCAGTTTTCACTACTACTCAGTTGCTCAAGCAATTCTAAGTTTTGAGAATTGGACTCTCTCTTTACCCTCGTCTTGACGTTAGGGTAGCTCCCGTCGAGTCTCTGCACCTTCCCATGGCCTTTAACTTGAGAAATTTTTATCTCAAATTTTAGATTTTCTGGGCTTGGCTCAGGATTGCCATATCTATAAACTAAATTTAGGTTATGAGATTTAGGTTTCCCTGAGTTTGAGAGCTTCCACTTGAAAGGTTTCCCGATCAAGGCTCAATTCCTTAAGTCCGTAGCGTCTACCATTCCGCCACACTCCCGAAGGGTTTTTAGTTTTTTGTGCAGTTTTTCGCCTGCTTGTCTGTTATACCACTAATTACTTTTTTTTGGCAAGTAGATTTTGAAAAAAATTTCCAAAAAATTTAGTTTTTATTTTTCTAACTTGAATATTTGGGACTTGACCCCAAACAAAACAGAAAGTTAGGCTTTTACTTACTCAAGTTTCCAGTTTAATGGCTCTAGCCGATTATATCATAAAGTTGAGATTTTGAGCAAATTAAATTTTTTCCGTGTTGAGGAATGGAGATTGATACACTAAATTGCTGATTACTGATTCCCTTAATCCGGGCATTCAGCGTATTATGAAGTGAATACACCAAATATAGTTTTCTCAAATTGCGGTAAGGAATATGGTTGTAGCACTACTGTATCTGAGTTTGGCTGGCGCTTATCTGCTGGTGATACCAATTGCTGTCTTGTTTTACTTGAGTTTAAGATGGTATGCGGCTGGTTCTGTGGAACGGGTGTTTATGTACTTTTTGGTGTTTTTCTTCTTTCCGGGTTTACTCGTTCTCTCACCATTTGTAAATTTGAACCCCCGTCCGCGCAAAATTGCTTAAATTAAGATTTGGTAGGTCATAAAACTCATGCGACGTATTGACGCGATTGGTATTGGTTTCGGCGTTTTCGTAGCCGGTGGTTTGGCTTATGTGGGTTTGCAGCTAGTAGGTTTAGATAGTCAAAATGCTGGGATCTGGAGTCAGGTATTTTTGATAGCGGGTCTAATTGGCTGGTTATGCACCTATATTTTCCGAGCAATGGGGAATAAAATGACCTACCATCAACAACGAGAGGCTTATGAAACAGCTTTTTTGCAAAAGCGTCTTGATGAACTTTCTCCTGAAGAATTAGCCGAACTACAGGCGAAAATTGCACAAGAAAAAGAATCTCAGGTTTAAGGTTATCATTGTTCAGTTGTCAGTTGTTTGTTTATAAATAACCACTGACCACTGACCACTGACCACTGACTACTGACTACTGACTAGGTGAAATGACTGCTATTTCTCGTTGCTTTGAAAGTTTGAGACGGAACCAGGGGTGCGCTTTGATTCCCTTTATTACCGCTGGTGATCCCGATTTAGAAACTACAGCTAAAGCTTTACAGGTTCTAGATCGTTCTGGTGCTGATCTGATTGAGTTAGGTGTACCCTATTCTGATCCCTTGGCCGATGGTCCAGTGATTCAAGCTGCTGCTACTCGTGCCTTGCAACGGGGGACAACCCTAGAGCGGGTATTAGAAATGCTTAAATCTATTAGTCCAAGCTTGCGATCGCCGATTATCTTATTTACATATTACAATCCGATTTTACATCGAGGTATTGATAAATTTCTCCAGCAAGTTCAGGAGGCTGGAGTAGCGGGGTTAGTAGTTCCTGATTTGCCCCTAGAAGAGTCAGCAGGGCTAATAAAACCTGCCGCCGAGAGGGGGATAGATTTAATCCTATTGGTAGCTCCTACCAGTGATCATGAGCGGATAAAAGCGATCGCTCGTGCTTCTGAGGGCTTTATCTATTTGGTAAGTGTTACTGGTGTCACCGGTATGCGAACCCAGATACAAGGACGGGTTTTTGATTTACTCCAAGAAATTCGTCATGTTACAGATAAACCCATTGGTGTGGGTTTTGGTATTTCCGAGCCGGAACAAGCGCGGCAAGTAAGGGAATGGGGTGCGGACGCAGCAATTGTGGGTAGTGCTGTAGTCAAGCGCCTAGCAGAAGGAACGCCAGAACAGGGACTAGAAGCCATTGGTCAGTTTTGCCAAAGTCTCAAGACAGCCCTCAACAATCCCATTTAAACAAAAATAAAAACAGTGTATTTTTTTGTGATTTTCTACTGGACAATTTGACTGTAATAGCGTTAAATAATAACAGCATATATTAGAATAGACCAAAAACTAACTGATACACTGTTTTAAAACTTGAGTTTTACATATAATACGGACGAAGTAGGTAAAAATTATGGGTGTGAGAGTACATCGGTTACATGAGAGTTACTGTTCAGTAGCATTCGGGGGGTAACAGCAATGAGTGAAAGTATGGCATTTATTGGCGGAGTTGCTGTAGCTGGGTTAGCGGCTCTAGTCTTGCTTAAAGGGACAAATACCCCTCTATCATCAAATTTTGCTGTCAGTCCACAAATACCAGGAACGGTAATGGCACCCCAGGTAATGCAGCCTTCTATGCAGTATCCGCCTAATTACGGACAACCAGTATATGCTAATCAACCGCCAACTGCCCCCACTTCTGATCAGCGTCTAGAACTGGAAAAGCAGAAGATGCAGATTGAGAAGTTTAAAAGTGACTATGAACAACTAAAGTTACAAAACCAACAACTCCAACAACAACTGCAAAGTGCTACTCAACAGCAATGGCAAGCCCAATTAGCTAGTCAACAACAAAAAATAGCCGCGCTACCACAACCGGAGCAAAATGATTGGCGAAATTCCCCCATGCTTTGGGCTGTGGGTGGTGCAACATTGACCATTGGTGGGGGTATTGTGGTGGCTGGGGTATTGTCCTTATTTGCGCCAAAACAGCGTCCTGTTCGTACCGTCCAAGTACTTCATCCTTACAATGGATCTACACCGCCTTTAGGTCCTGTTCGTCGCGCTGAGTTTTTACCTTCTTCGCGTATGGAAGCAAGGAGGGTAGAAACGGCAGAATACGACGAAATGCAGTAATAGAGGGCAAACAGCAGAAATTATAAGAATGTAGAGACGTTCCCAGGAAAGTCTCTACAATATCATTAATATCTGTACCTGATCATATTGGCAACTGCTGTATTCCTAATTTTTTATTTGCTAATAGATAGACTACTAGATGATTCCGCTCGCACTTTTCTAGTTTGTTCGAGTATTTTGTCTATATCCTCTTGGGATAAACGTTGAATGTAGTTAATTTTAACTTCTTCTAAAAAGTCATTTACCAAACTTTGAATTTCTACTAAAACTTGCTTTTGCTGAATTTCTGAAGTGAATGAAGTTGTAAATTTTTCTATTAGCTGAGTAGAAAGTTTTGCTGCCATAGGATCTTTAATAGTATTAGATAAAGCTCCATAAATATTATTAGTAATTTGGCTTGCTATTTGTTCACTGATTTGTGTTTGAGCTTTACCTAATCCTGGTAACATGAGAAGGTTATGATAACCAGGTAATTGCTGACAAGCAATTTGAATACTGTAGACTAAAATCGCATTT
The DNA here is from genome assembly GCF_000426905.1 of Dolichospermum circinale AWQC131C. Lineage (NCBI taxonomy): Bacteria > Bacillati > Cyanobacteriota > Cyanophyceae > Nostocales > Aphanizomenonaceae > Dolichospermum > Dolichospermum circinale. The sequence goes on along the minus strand of NZ_KE384598.1, from coordinate 54,042 downwards.
ACTTCTGGTTGGATTTTTGGTAATATTTGAGTAACCAGTGTTGTAATTAATAATCCAGTGATTGCTTCTACTTCATTGATATTATTAATATCTATATAAGAACGCACATTTTCTGATTCTAATATCCAGCGTGTAATCTCACCTCTTTGAATTGAACCTTGAACTTGATTAATTACTTGAACGACGACAATTTCTGTAATTTCTTCCGCAAAATTAGCCAAAATACCTTGATGAATTTGTCTTCTGACTAAGTAAAAATCAACCAGCTTTGTTTGATCAAGTCTTACTGTCACTGGAATAACTCTGAACCAGCGCCAAATGGGTATTATTAATAATAAATCATACCAACGCCAAAGAATTGCTTCTAACGAACTTAAATGACTATATCTACGTTTGATAAAAAAAGTCCGTCCTAATAATTCTATGGTAAATAGAACCACAAAAGGTAAATCAATTTTCCAAAAACTATCGAAAAGTTCACCATTTTCATCAATTTTACGATAATAGTTGATCGCAATTACCGGGCTAATTCTCTCGCGGAAAAAATCTATTTCTTGATTCCAACCATGTTTAGATAAATATTCCTGACTCCAAAAAGTATTAAATGCAGCTTTTGCAGATTTTTCTTTGATATGTTCCCGCATTCGGTTTTTAATTTTTTCCAGAGTTCCACTTTTTCCTGCACCAGCAAAAGGATTAGTTTCAATCATCTCTTTAGAGAGGAAACGGAGGTTTTCTAACTTAGTTTTGACTTGAAATGAGTTTAGTCCTGTTTGAGTTATCTGTGCTTCTAATTCCTCTACTGCTTGTAAATATTGTTTAGTATCACGATGAGATTCAATACCTTTAATGGGGTCATAAAATCGAGTAATTCCAGGAAGTCTACGGAAGTAAAAATCTCGCCAGGGTACGTAACTTAAATCGAATAAAACTAATATTAAGTTAAAACTGGCAATAATGGCCATTAATCTTTCAAACCAGAGGTTTCTTGGTTGGTAAATTCTTAATTTGTTCATCATTTTTTATATATAGTTTTTATATATAGTAAATCCTGAGTTTATGGTAGACAATAACATCAGTTTCAAAACTAATTGTTTAGCTGTTGTGTATTTATAATAATACCATAATTTTTCCTCAATGCAGATGATTTTGACTATCCTAACTGCTAATTTACCTAACTTTTAATATATATTTGCGCTTAAATATTTATCTATTTTATATTATTTTGTTATAAAACACTTAATTGCATTAACAATCTATATAATAGATATTAATTTTTATAAAGCATACTCAATATCGGGTCTTTGTCGTTTTCAAGAAAAAAATCTTTACCTTATTGACTTTTATTTCTAAAAAGGATAAAGTTTCTTTAGGGAACTAATTGCAATAAATTTGCAAAAATATTGAAAATAATTCTTAATGGAGTAGGAAAATGAAAGTGTGTAAAAAAAGTCTGTATAGCCTTTGTGGAGGGTTGTTAGGGTTCACAGGAATGGTTTGGTACAGTTCAGGGTTTTTGCCAATTGCGATCGCTCAACATCCCATAAAACAAGCAAAAACAGGCTTAATTGCTCAAAAATTGCAAGATATAACCATAGTTTTTCCTAGCCGTTCTGATTCTACTGACTTGCAAAATAAAGCTAATAGTATGGCCAAATTTTTATCAAAAGAATTAGGAATATCTGTCAAAGCGCAAGTAGGTGATGAAACAGCCGCAGTAGAGGCTTTAAGAGCAAATCGGGCTGATGTAGCATTTTTAAGCAGTCGTTCGGCACTCAAAGCGGAACAATTAGCAAATTCTCGGTTATATTTGGCTGAAGTTCGTAAAAATTACTCTGGAAGATACACTTATAATTCTGTTTTTGTTGTTCCTCAGAATAGCGAATTAAAAAGTAAAAATTCTGGGAAAGCAACCCTAGAACAACTAAGAGGAAAAACCATGGCTTTTACTTCTCCTACCTCTGGTTCTGGATTTATTTTTCCAGTCAGTGAATTAGTAAAACTGGGTTTTGTTCCGAATCGTGACCGTTTAGATAGTTTTTTTGGTAAAATTAGTTATGGTGGGAATTATAGTAAAGCTTTAGATGCTGTAGTTAGGGGTCAAGCTGATGTAGCTGTAGTATCAGAATATGCTCTTTTTCCTCCTTATTTAGCAGCGGAAAATAGAGATAAAATTAGAGTATTACACAAAATTTCTGGTGTTCCTGCTCATGGAATTGCGATTGATGATGATGTACCAGTTGTAGTCAGAGAAAATTTGATTAAAGCTTTGTTAAAGTTAAATAAATCAGAAAATAATCAATTATTAACTGGTTTATATAATTCCACAGAATTGGTAAGAATTGATCATAATCGTCATCTTCAACCAGTACGACAAGCATTAAAAAATACAGGAATAGAACCATAGATATAAATAGAACCCACCTTTGTGGGTTAAAAATCTTTGGTTTTCTATTAGTGCTTTGATGAAGAAATTTTGTCCTGAGGTTATTTATGACTATTTATCAAGTAGAAAAGACCAATTCTCACTCATTAAATTTATCGAGAAGTAACGTGAATTGCATTGAATGTTTTAATTTAGAGACAGATTATATTTCATCTCTAAAACGTCCAATTTTAAATAAAATTAACTGCAAAATTAATCAAGGTGAATTTGTGGCTTTATTAGGATTGAATGGTGCGGGTAAATCAACATTGTTAAAATCTTTCGTGGGTTTAGTACCTTTAATCAAAGGAGAAATTAAAATCAATGGTATTTCTTGCTCTCAAAAAAAATTACCACAAATTCGTCGAGATGTGGGAATGTTATTTCAAGGAGGGGGATTAATTCGACAATTATCAGCTATTGATAATGTCTTATGTGGAAGATTAGGAGTTAGAAAAAACCGACAAACTTTATTGGGATTTCCTCAAAGCGATCAAAAATTAGCCTTAGAATTATTAACACAATTAGGCTTAGGAGAACACATATATCAAAAAACTAGTAAATTGAGTGGTGGCCAACAACAAAAAGTAGCAATTGCTCGTGCATTAATGCAGTCTCCGCAAATACTTTTAGCTGATGAACCTACTACAGGTTTAGATATAATAGCCTCACAACAAGTAATGACAACTTTATCTGAATTACATCAACAAGGTTTAACTATTATTACTGTTTTACATGATTTAGCTTTAGCTACAGAATACGCTCAAAGAGCTATTATTTTAGATAAAGGGGAAGTAGTTTATGATGGTAAATGTGAAAATTTACAAGCCCAATTTTCCTGAAAAAAGTATAACTTGATCTGACGCAAAGCAGTAGGGTGTGTTAGCACCAGCGTAACGCACCTTATTTATCTAATCAATATTTGCGGCTGAATGCTTACAAAAAATTAAAAATAGAAAATTTTACTTTGTTTTAAAAAATGAAACCCTTTCCTAAGTTACAAATTTTTCATCGTTATCCTTGGGTTGTTCCTTTAGCTATTTTCTTGTTGATGATCCAAGTTTATATTTGGTCTTTACAAGGATTAAAGGTTGATTTTCACTTATTAAAAGATAGTTGGCCTTTTATTACGGATTTTATTTCTCGGCTATTTCCTCCAAATTTGCAAGTTTTAGATATTGCTATTCAAGGATTAATTGAAACTGTACAAATGTCTTTATGGGGAACAACTATAGGCGCAATTTTATCATTACCAATTGCTATGGCTAGTGCTAATAATATCGCTCCTTTATGGTTAAGATGGATAGCAAATTTACTGCAAAATGCTGTGCGTTCTGTACCGTCAATTATCTTAGGTTTAATCTTTGTCGCTGCTACTGGCTTAGGCGCACCTGCGGGAACATTAGCATTGTCAATATATACTATTGGATATCTGGCCAAATTTTATCAACAAGCTATAGAATCAGTAGATCATCGTTCTTTAGAGTCTTTACAAGTTATCGGCGCATCAAGAATGCAAATTGTCCAATATGGTATACTACCGCAAATATTACCGCTAGGACTAGGTTATACTTTATGGATGTTTGAATATAATATCCGTGCGGCTTCGGTTTTAGGAGTGGTTGGTGCTGGGGGGATAGGCTTTCAATTGAAAAGCTATATAGATGGATTTGAATATACTAAAGCGACAACTATGATGTTAGTGCTATTGTTAGTAGTGACAGTTATTGATTGGTTTAGTAGTAAATTAAGGCGTTATTTAGAATCAATATGACAAGGGAACAGGGAACAGGGAACAGGGAACAGGTGACAGGTGACAGGTG
>NZ_KE384598.1:39306-49784 GCF_000426905.1 Dolichospermum circinale AWQC131C | reverse complement strand
TGACAGGTGACAGGTGACAGGTGACAGGTGACAGGTGACAGGTGACAGGTGACAGGTGACAGGGAACAGGGAACAGGGAACAGGGAACAGGGAACAGGGAACAGGGAACAGGAAAGGAGCGTCAGCCGAACGGTTTTGGGTAACTTTACCTTTCGTTTTACCAATTACCAATTACCAATTACCAATTACCAATTACCAATTACCCATTACCAATTACCAATTACCCATTACCCATTACCCATTACCCATTACCCATTACCAATTACCAATTACCCATTACCAATTACCCATTACCAGCCTCAACTAGATAACTAGCAACTTGAGTTATTGGTTTAGTTTTTCAACTTTAAGGCCTCTGTGGCTGAAATTCCCTCACCTTGAGTACCGAAATACCATAAAGCTGCACCGGCTTCTGCACGAGTTACGGGTTTTTTTGGTTGAAATAAGGTTGTATAGCCAAAAACGCGGCGAATATTTGATTGTTCAGCATTTTGGAAATCAGCTAAAATGGCTTTCAATGCTTTTGGTTCTATATTACCTGCATCTTGAAATCCCCAAGTTTGTTTAACAGCTTCTAAATTAGCACTAGGTAAGGCTTGGCGGGTATCTAAAGGAACTTTCCATAATAGTAATTGTTCTCGCGTTAAAGGCGCGTCAGGGCGAAATAAAACCGCCGTTGCATCTCCTGATAAAATGCTATTAATTAAACCCGCTTCTGCTAATCCCTGAATCAAGGGAAAATCACCATCTTGAGACAGAATATCCCTAAAAGCTGGTTGAGTGCTAGGGGATGCTAACCGAATTTGTTTGGCTGGATTATTAGAATACATGGTATTATTAGCATTAACCAACCAGCGAGCATATTCTCGACGGGTGATGATTTTATCAGGTAGAAACTCTTGAGTGGTTTTGGGGTCGCTAGAGAATACGCCTAATAACGCTAAATCTTGTATATGCGATCGCCATTCCGGGGGTACTTTCTGTATATCAATAAATTCTGAGGTGGCTAAAGTTTCCGATTTGCTAGTTGGTTGGGTGACTATTTTGGTATTATTGGTTTTAGGCAATACCGGACCTACAAATTGGGGATTATCTGGGGAGGTGACTGAATTAGTGGCTGTAGTTTGGGAATGAGACGAATATTCAATTAATAATTTCGTCGCTGTTTGGGGTTGATTAGGTGCAGCCTTGGTGACAGTTTGTGGCTGAATTGTCACAGTAATGAGTAAATCATTACGTCTGGCTGTAAAAGTACCCTGCACATCGTCTTCTGGCTGTTGGACAAGCCAATTTTGAGCCTGAAATTGTTGACGATAAAAGCTGGTAATTAAATTACTAGGATCAGCACTTTGCCAACGAATAGAGATTTTATTTTCAGAATTAGCTGGTGTAACTTCTTCTAATTCAGCATTGGGATAAATTGGTATCTCTGGGGGAAAATCAGCCGGTAACTTAATTGTTGATGTGTTTGGGTCTGGTGTTACTTGCTGATTAGTCGGTTTAGCAAAGGGAACAGGAGTATTTTGCAGCCGAGGATCGGCAGCCAATGACTGTTCCAAGTTTTTGGCAGATGGATTGTTAGTACAAGCTGTTAAGGAAGACAGTAAAACAGCTAAACTCAAGAAAGCAGCAGGGTAGTTACGGAGAAACACAAAGAAATCACAAATTGATTTTCACCTTCAACCTTAGCATTTTTAACAACAGGTAAAGGACAAATTCGATTTTCTGGGCATCTAGTGGGAAATTCGGGTTAATAGGTGTAAAAATCAAGGCAAAAGTCGGCAAAATTCCGCAAAAATTCGTCTGATGTCAAAAACCGAGATCGGACTACAGTAGGAAAAATCTAAAATAGATATTAAATTGGAAAAAACAACGGCTATGAACCAACGTTAGTTCATTTTATTTTCTGTTTTATTTTCTGTAAAGCGTCGCCAGGTTGTTACCAGTGCTGAAACAAGATGTCATGCAAGTTTCCCAGGATCAGCCTATCTATTCTGAGGCTCCACTCCAATTGTTGCTGTTTGTTGATGGACGACCTAAGTCTCGACAACAAGTACAGCAAATTCGCGCTTACTTAAAAGAATTAGAGGCTGTGTATAATTTTGAATTACAACTTATTGATGTTGAACAACAGCCTTATTTAGCGGAACACTTTAAGTTAATAGCAACTCCAGCTTTGGTGAAAATTCATCCAGAACCACAACAAACCATCGCTGGTACTAATATCATCCCGCAGTTAAAAACTTGGTGGCCACGTTGGCAAACCACAGTGGATACATTTTTGAAATTACAGGAGGATTTACAAGAACGTCTGGATGAAAATAGCCAGTTAATATCATCTAAGCATACCATACATTCTGTTGCTACTTCATCTGCATTGATTCAACTCTCAGATGAAATTTTTCGGCTGAAGCAGGAAAAGGAGAAACTACAAGAACAGCTACAGTTTAAAAACCGTGTCATTGCCATTTTAGCCCATGATCTACGCAATCCCCTCACGGCTGCGGCGATCGCTATTGAAACTCTTCAATCTAATTACAATCCAGAAACAGGGGAATTTCCCCGCTTAAAACCAGGGATGGCACTGCATTTATTAAAACAAGCCCGCGCACAAACACGGATTATTGATCGGATGATTGCTGATCTTTTGCAAGTAGGGTTTGGTGAAGATACAGAGTTGCCCATTGTACCACAAAGGTTACAATTAGGGGAACTGTGTTTAGAGGTGTTAGAGGAATTGAGCGATCGCTATATTAGCAAATCCCAAACTATAGAAACAGATATTCCCCAAGATTTACCATTAGTGTATGCAGATCCAGACCGCATTAGGCAAGCACTAATTAATCTTTTAGATAATGCCATCAAATATACACCTGTGGGTGGTATTATTAGTTTGTCGGGACTACATCGCACCACGCAAAAAGTGGAATTTAGTATTGGTGATAGCGGTCCTGGTATTCCTGAAGAGAACCGCGATCGCATTTTTGAGCATCTTTTCCGTCTCCAACGCGATCAAAACGTAGATGGATATGGAATTGGTCTTTGTTTATGTCAACGCATTATCCGCGCTCACTACGGTCAAATTTGGGTGGATTCATCTCCCCACGGTGGTGCCTGGTTTCATTTTACTTTGCCAGTATATCCATCGTAGTCATTAGTTATTAGTTAATTAGTTATTAGTTATTAGTTAGTTGTCAGTGGTAAAACTATTACCCATTACCCATTACCCATTACGAAAAATGCCAAATTCATTAATGTATCATGAGGACGATTTCGTTGTTTTGGAAACAAATCAACCAGAACAATTTCTCACAGCGGCTGAGTTATTAACAAAACTAGAGGAAATTGTATCACAACTTTCAGATCAAGATTTACCGCCGGATGTACAAAAATTCCAGTCTGTCGCCGAAAAAGCACAATATTTACTAAATACAAGTTGTAATTTAGATGTTGGACCAGGAAAATATTTACACTGGTATGCGGTGCGCTTAGAAAAATAAAATCTCTTGAAAATCTCTTGAAAATCTCTTGAAAATCTCTTGGTAACTAGAAATCAAAGAGGCAAAAAACGCCTTGGCATCTAGTTTTGATGGGTTTGAGGTCATACAATTATAAACAGTAATCATACAAATTTAGTATCTTTTGGTCTGGTATTTATAACCAATCCAGATTTACAAAAAAACCCAGAAATTAACCCACATTTGCATACACTAAATCCTGAAAAAATATATTTATTATCTATTATCCCAGTTTATAATTTCCTGAACCGCCTCAAGCAATTACACCAGGATTAAAGATTTTGAGTTTGATAATTATCCTGAAATAGCCGAAAAAACTGGATCATTAAAAATGGGCTGATCACTATTCTATGAATACTTGAGAAATTAGTGAAAAGAGCCAATTTTCAAATCCTGTACCAAGACATAAAAAAATACTTCCCAGGCATTCAAAATTATGGATTTATCAAATTTTACCACACTACAAAATTTAGAATCTGCCTTTGCTGGTGAATCAATGGCAAATCGCAAATACTTATTTTTTGCAGCACTAGCGCGTCAATTGGGTTTTGCCGATTTAGCAAAACTTTTTAAAGAAACAGCAGATCAAGAAACTGAACACGCTTTCGCACATTTTGAATTATTACATCCTGAACTTGTAGTTAAAAATGCCGCTACTTTAAATGATGAACAAAAACGATTAATAATTTCTCGTTGTTTATCTTTAGCCATAGAAGGTGAAACCTATGAATACACTACAATGTATCCCCAATTTGCGGCCGCTGCCCAAAAAGATCGAGATGATTTAGCAGCGGCAGAATTTCTCAACCAAGCTCAAGAATCTAGTGATCATGCTCAGACATTTCGCACCGCAGCCCACCGTTTTGGGTTACTCAAATTCATTGAAAATTATCATGCAGATCGCTATCTTGAGGCCTTAGAAGTATTAAATGGTGGAGAAACTGTCACCAGAGTAATAAGTGAAGATCCTCACACTCAAAAATGGATTTGTAGACAATGTAGCATGATTTATGATCCTGTTATTGGTGATCCTGATTCGGGAATTGTAGCGGGTACAGCTTTTACGGATATTCCCGATGATTGGAGTTGTCCTATTTGTGGCGCTACTAAAAAGACTTTTAAACCTCTTGAGGAAAAAATGACGACGGATAATAAATAATCAAGAATATAGGGATGTTCTAATGGGTAATGGGTAATAGGTAATAGGTAATGGGTAATGGGTAATGGGTATTATAGGAATAATATTTGATTTTTGATAGCTTGCGTGGCGTAGCCATACAAGAATCAGTAGGTATCAATTCTGTCTTTACTGTTCCCTGTTCACTGTTCCCTGTTCACTGTTCCCTGTTCCCTGTTCACTGTTCCCTGTTCCCTGACCACACAAGTAAATTCACAGAATCAAACCGGATTCCTATATCACGATCAAAATAAAATGGCAGTAATGTATTATAAAATAAGTATCACATTGACTCAAAGATAAGTATTTACCTGTATGAAAAATGCTGCGACAATTCCCAAACGGATTTTATTCTTACATCCCAACTTTCCCGCTCAATTTCGCCATTTAGCGACAGCTTTAGCCCAAGATAGCAATTACCAAATTGTATTCGGCACTAATCGTCAGGAAGGAACAATACCTGGCGTATTTAAAGCCATTTATCAACCTTCCCGTCAAGCTGCACCCCAAACCCATCATTATGTTCGTAATTTAGAAAATGCAGTGATCACTGGACAAGCTGTATATCGAATGGCAGAAAACCTGAAAACACAAGGTTTTATTCCAGATATAATTTACGGTCATTCTGGTTGGGGTCCGACATTATTTATGAAAGAAATTTTCCCCAAAGCAGAATTATTATGTTTCTTTGAATGGTTTTATCATGGTCGCGGTTCTGATGCTGATTTTGATCCCAGTGAACCATTAAATGCAGATGATTTATGTCGTATTCGTGTGAAAAATGCCCCGATTTTAATTGATTTATATAATTGTCATCGTGGTCTTTCTCCTACTCATTGGCAACGGCAACAATTTCCCTTGGAATATCATAGTAAAATCAGTGTTTGTCACGATGGGATTGATACTAATTTTTTTCAACCCCAGTCAAATGCTAAATTAGTTTTACCCCACATTAATCTTGACCTTTCTCAAGTTACAGAATTAGTAACCTATGTAGGTAGGGGAATGGAACCTTATCGCGGTTTTCCTCAGTTCATGGAAGCAGTAGCATTAATTCAACAACAACGACCAAATTGTCATGTTGTAGTTGTGGGGGAAGATAGGGTAGCTTATGGAAAAACTCTACCAGATGGTAAAACCTATAAACAATTAATGTTAGAGAAGTTAGATTTGGATTTATCCAGATTACACTTTACTGGTAGACTACCTTATCATGAATATCTCCAAGTTTTACAAGCTTCTTCAGCCCATATTTATTTAACCCGTCCTTTTGTTTTATCCTGGTCAATGTTAGAAGCCATGTCTACAGGATGTTTATTAATAGCTTCTCATACTCCACCAGTTCTAGAAGTAATTGAAGATGGTAAAAATGGACTGTTGGTAGATTTCTTTTCTCCCCAACAAATTGCTAACAAAGTCAACGCGGCTTTAGACAATTCCCCAGATATGATTCCTATTCGCGCCGCCGCCAGAAAGACTATAATCAATAATTATGATTTAGCAACATTATTGCCACGGCATTTAAATTGGTTGTTGGGTAATACCAATTCTATGTGAGGAAAAACTACCCAGAAAAAGAGAGTGGGAGGAGGCATTACCAAGCGCCTTTCTCTCCCACTCTACCATTTGCTGCTGAAGCGTTTAGGAATTTATTCATATAGACGAAACCCGTTAATTAGGGGGGTAATTTGCAGGTTAACGATAACGCCTATATTTAGCAGGTATTCCTATGCAGCAAATACTAATTCTATTGATTTTTTAGACAATCTCTACAAGAGATTTATGTTAGTTGATTCAACCTCTTAACAATCCCTTGTTTTTGCTTGTCTCATATAATGTAGCCTGGTTTATTTAACCATGGTTGCCAATTTGGCATTTTTCTGAAATTTTTTTTCCTTGATTATTAATCTTTTAAAATCACATTTTACGGGATAATTAATAGGGGGTCAGACCCATCATTCCTGATCTGAATTGATTTGAATGGTCTGTGTTTATGTCAATTTTTTGCCATGATTTTGATTTAACCCTATCCATAACCCTCAAGAGACGCTAAAATCAATCCAGCCTTTGTATTTTCGTGGTTTTGACCCAGATAACTCAGAGTGCGGTTCACTGCATAAATCCTCATTGTCAACGTCCTTATCCTCAACCCTGGGGAAACAAATTTTGTAACAGTTGTGGCGCAAAGTTGCATTTGTTAGAACGTTACTTCCCTCTTAAACCACTAGGATCAGGGGGATTTGCTCAAATTTATACAATTTGGGATGAAAAGACACAAACAGAAAAAGTCCTCAAGGTGCTTGTAGATACTTCAGCGAAAGCCCTTGAATTGTTCATGCAAGAGGCGGAAGTTTTAAGTAATTTCCGTATTAATGGTGTGCCAAAAGTTGACGGTGATGGGTATTTTCAAGTTAATTTGATCAATCCTCAACCCCTTCAATTACCATGTTTGGTGATGGAAAAAATCTATGGCTACACTTTAGAGGAAGTATTAATAAATTACCCCCAAGGTTGTCCAGAAGATTTAGTTTTATGTTGGTTTATTCAAGCTATAGAGATTTTACAGGAGTTACACAAGCGCCAAATTATTCACCGAGATATAAAGCCTTCTAATTTAATGTTACGGACCTCTACCCCCGCTAAACCCCTCAAAGATGATAAGTTAGTCCTAATTGATTTTGGGGGCGCTAAACAAGTTAGTGGTTCAGTTTTAAAATCCCATTCTACCTCCACGCGCTTATACTCGTCCGGTTATAGTCCTCAAGAACAAATTCATGGTAGTAATGTCGGTCCTGCGGCAGATTTTTATGCTTTAGGACGGACTATGATTCAATTACTAACGGGTAAATATCCACCTGAATTGGAAGACAGTCTGACCGGAAAATTACGGTGGCGTAATTATTGTCAGATTAAACCAGATTTAGCAGACTTGCTAGATGAAATGGTACAGGATGATGTGCGATCGCGTCCAGCACACGCAGGTATTATTCACAAAAGATTATTAAAGATTGCTTCCCCATTACCACAGGAAGGATTATTTACCCGCATTAGTAAATATTTAGTGAAATTAGTCACTCAATTTTTCCAAGCTATAGGTAATACAACTTTATTTATTATTCGGGGAATATTTAAGTTTTTATTTGCTTGTTTGGTGACTTTTTGGGTAATGATTTTGACTAGTATTTCCACAGGAATAGCCACTATGATTGGTTGTATTCTGGCTTATCATAGCAGTTTAGGCGATCGCTGGCTAGAATTACTAGCCTATCAATTACCAACACTGGTCAAAAATCAACCGTACATAGCCGCAGAAACCATAGTCTACGCTTTTGCAGGTTTGGGAACAGCTTGGGGACTAAGTTTGTCAGGTTGTTTTGGACAAAAGCGACGGTTTCTCGTTTCTGCTTTAATGGGTTTTGTTGGTTATAGTTTAGGCTGGATAGCTTGTCAATTCATTCCCACTCAAAGTCATAGTGAAAACTTGGTAATATGGATTTTGATATCACTTCCCATACTGACATTAGGTTTAGGTATTCGCACTCATAAAATAGTCTATACTGTAATTCCTGGTTTGGTTAGTGCTTATTTGATCAGTGTTTTCACTAACTTAGGATTAGGACTACATTTATTTCATTTTTCCAGAGAACCGCAAGGGTTTGATATATTTTCACCTCTAGGTTTTTTTAGTCTTGTGAGTATCTTAATTAGTTTTTGTTTAAGTATCAGCTATTACTTAATTAGTCCTTGTTTACGTTGGTTAGGTTGGAGGTAAAAAAACCTCACCAAAACACAGATACCCCTGGTTCATTTTGTGGTGAACCAGAGGTATCTCATAATTGGTAGACTATAAATCTTTCGGTATACTCAAGTTGACACTAATGTACACTCTTTGTTCCCATTTGCATAGTTCTGTAATAACAATTTATATAATTTTTGTATATTCTTAATTATTTCTTTATATTTGAGATTTACTTAAGTAGCAAATTTTCTAACTTTTCTTGTTACGTCAGTAGCATTTTAGGTGCAAACACTTCTCTATGATGAAATAATCAGTTAATTACATGATAATTATTTCCATGCTAAACAGAATCAAAGAATTAGCAACAAGTATATCATCTCGATTAGTCGAAATTCGCCGACATATTCATGCACATCCAGAATTGAGCGGAGAAGAATATCAAACCGCTGCTTTTATTGCTGGTGTATTATCTGCCAATGGACTGCACGTAGAAGAGGGAATAGGCAGAACAGGTGTGATTGGTGAATTAAAAGGGACACAATCTAGTGATAATATACTGGCAATTCGCACTGATATGGATGCTTTACCTATTCAAGAACGTACAAGTTTAGAATATGCTTCTCGGATTCCCGGAGTTATGCACGCTTGTGGTCATGATATTCATACTACAGTAGGTTTGGGAACAGCGATGGTACTTTCCCAGATTGCCTCAGAATTGGGGGGAAAAGTGAGGTTTATATTTCAACCAGCAGAAGAAATAGCTCAAGGTGCAAATTGGATGGTAAAAGATGGAGTTATGAATAATGTTGCGGCCATTTTAGGGTTGCACGTTTTTCCTTCCATTCCCGCAGGTTCGATTGGTATTCGTTATGGTGCGTTAACAGCCGCAGCAGACGATTTAGAAATTATTATTATTGGTGAATCTGGACATGGTGCGCGTCCCCATGAAGCCATAGATGCGATTTGGATTGCATCACAAGTAATTACATCATTACAACAAGCAATTAGTCGTACCCAAAATCCTTTACGTCCCGTAGTATTAAGTATTGGTAAAATAAGTGGTGGGAGAGCGCCAAATGTAATTGCTGATAGAGTACAATTATTGGGGACAGTGCGATCGCTACATCCAGAAACCCGTAATAATTTACCAGATTGGATTGAGAAGATAGTAGCTAACGTTTGTAATTCTTATAATGCGAAATATCAAGTTAATTATCGTCAGGGTGTACCTAGTGTCCAAAACGATAATACGCTAACGCAGTTATTACAATCAGCAGCCGAAGAAGCGTGGACTAATGAGCGTGTACAGATTTTACCAGAACCATCCTTGGGTGCAGAGGATTTTTCTGTTTATTTAGAACACGCCCCTGGTGCAATGTTTCGCTTGGGTGTAGGCTATGAAGAGAGAATAATTAATCATCCCCTGCATCATCCACAATTTGAAGTTGATGAATCTGCTATTATGACAGGAGTAGTCACCCTAGCTTATGCAGCTTACAAATATTGGTTAAATAAGTCAGAACCGTGATTTGGGTGATTAGGATTTCCATGATCAATTAATCAAACAAATCAGGTTTTGAAATTCCTCTTTAAATAAATTCAAAAAAGTCAGACCTTCAATTATGTCACAAATCGAAACCATAGATTCAAACCCATCAGAAAAAAGCATTGATAACTGGTACTTGGTAACTGTTCGTTCCAAAAAAAGAGAAGTATTTTTGAAATATTTGAATATAGCTATCAGCCAAAATCAACTACAAGACTTGGTAATAGAAATCAAAATTCCCCAAGAAGCAGTTTATCAAGACATTGTTTTATTAAAAACGAGTAATTTCAAAACTGCTTACATACAACTAAAAAATATTGAATGTTTCCAAAATATCGAACGTAAACCATTACCATTACAACAAGTAAATAGAATGTTAGGGATTACTTAAAACCTCCAGAAGAAAATAGAGACAGGGAAAGTAGATAAAGAGTGAGAGTTTGAGAAATGGAGTTTTTGATTTTCACACCTCAATTCAGCAACACCAAAAAATTCCTC
>NZ_KE384598.1:1027-39296 GCF_000426905.1 Dolichospermum circinale AWQC131C | reverse complement strand
TGTTCCCTGTTCCCTGTTCCCTTGTCATAACGACAATTTTTAACGCCAACCTACTTAGATAATGCAAAAAATAGTAAAAGTTAAACCAAACTCCCAGCAACAAAAGATTGAAGAATTAGCAGATGGTAGTTTAAATGTACATTTAAAATCACCACCAATAGACGGTAAAGCCAATGAAGAACTAATTAAACTATTAGCCAAAAAATTTGATGTTCCTAAATCATCTATTACAATTAAATCTGGTGTAACATCCCGAAAAAAACTAATTGAAATTGATAAAAGTTAATTATAAAAAATTTATACAAATCCACACAGAATCATGAAACTTGTCTAGGTTCATCTGTGGTTAATTACTTTGAAGATATTAGGACTTACGCAAAAACCCTCTCAAACTCTCATTCCTCTGTGATCTCTGTGTTCTGGCGTGGTTCGTTTTCAGTAACTTGTGCGTAAGTCCTAGATATAATTCAATTTACCAACTAGCAAAAAATCAACACCTGATATGGGACAATTGCTAGGCATGATATTTAGTCTGTAAACATTCACCCAGCAAAACCCAACCATGACCCAAAAATACTACATTACCCTACTACCTGGCGACGGCATTGGTCCAGAAATTATGGCTGTCGCGGTGGACGTGCTAAAATGCGTTAGTCAAACCTTTGATATTAACTTTGAATTTTCCACGGCTTTAATTGGTGGCGCTGCTATTGACGAAACCGGTGAACCCCTCCCCGCTGTCACATTGGATAGGTGTCGGAATAGTGATTCCGTTTTACTCGCGGCTATCGGTGGTTACAAATGGGACTCTCTTAGCGCCAATTTACGCCCAGAAGCTGGTTTATTAGGGCTGCGGGCTGGTTTAGGGCTATTTGCTAATTTACGCCCTGCGAAAATTCTCCCCCAGTTAATTGACGCTTCTAGTCTCAAACGGGAAATTGTCGAAGGTGTAGATATCATGGTCGTGCGTGAACTCACCGGCGGGATTTATTTCGGTAAGCCTAAAGGCATATTTGCAACGGAAACCGGAGAAAAACGCGGTGTAAATACTATGGTTTACAGCGAGTCAGAAATTGAACGTATTGGGCGCGTAGCCTTTGAAACAGCACGAAAACGCGGCGGAAAACTCTGTTCTGTGGATAAAGCCAATGTATTAGAAGTATCTCAACTTTGGCGCGATCGCATTACACAACTTTCCACAGAATATACTGATGTTGAATTATCTCACTTGTATGTAGATAATGCGGCCATGCAATTAGTTCGCGCTCCCAAACAATTTGATACGATTGTTACAGGAAACCTATTTGGTGATATTCTCTCAGATGCAGCCGCTATGTTAACTGGTAGTATAGGAATGTTACCTTCTGCTAGTTTGGGTGCTGATAGTCCTGGTGTTTATGAACCAGTTCACGGTTCAGCCCCAGATATTGCAGGACTTGACAAAGCTAACCCTTTAGCACAGGTTTTAAGTACCGCTATGATGTTACGTTATGCTTTAAACCAGCCAGAAGCAGCAGACTTAATTGAAAATAGTGTGTTACAAGTTTTAGAACAAGGTTATCGCACAGGGGATATTATGTCACCAGGAATGAAACTTGTCGGTTGTCGGGCTATGGGCGCAGCACTTATAAACATTCTTGAATTAAAATCACGTTAAAGTATAAATCTGGAAGTTTTAACATCTATAATGTTAAAAATTTCAGATCAACTAAGTTTGTTAAACAGCGCCAAATCTATAACTTATATAAAAACCAACTGTGTACGCTTTAAAACAAGAACAAGCAAATTTTCCACCAAAAAATCAACCTTCTTTGATTGACCCTAATATAATTAAAGCCGCTAGTAAAATTTACTATACCTACTGTGAAGTACATCCAGAAATAGTAGGAAAAGCTACGGGAGTCGCCATCAGTCGAGTCACGTATCGAGGTAAAGTGATTTTTACTCAGTACCCAGTCCTGTTACCACAGGAATGTTTTATCCCTTTGAATCAAATCGAGTCCTATATCTATTAGTCCTTAGTTCTTAGTCATTAATGGACACTTTGATTAATATCCCGGTAAACATCATTGTCTTTGTTTTGGGAGCATCCTTGGGAAGTTTTATTAATGTTGTGGTTTATCGGCTACCCGCTGGCTTATCCGTGCTGTGGCCTCCCTCCCGTTGTCCGCAGTGCTTAAATAGGTTAAAACCCTATGATAATGTCCCAGTTTTCGGTTGGTTGCGGTTAAAAGGGCGCTGTCGTTATTGTCAAACTAAAATTTCCCGTCGTTATCCACTGGTAGAGACATTAACAGGGATAATATTTTTATTAGTATTTTGGGTTTTTCAATTTTCAATTTTTACCATCGGATATTGGGCTTTTTGTAGTTGGTTATTAGCTCTATCTCTCATAGATTTAGATACAATGACCTTACCCAACTCACTAACTAAATCAGGTTTAATCTTAGGGATAGTCTTTCAGATAGCTGTTGCTTGGTTATCAGAAGGGACTATGGTAGGATTATCCAAACACTTAATGACAGGAATAGCCGGTGCAGCTATAGGTTTGTGGCTGTTTGAGGCGATCGCCATTCTCGGTTCTATGGTTTTTGGTAAAACAGTTATGGGTCAAGGTGACGCTAAATTAGCTGCTATGATGGGAGCATGGTTAGGATGGCGTTATTTACTACTAGCGAGTTTTATTTCCTGCATTTTGGGTGTATTCATAGGAAGTGGAGCAATTATCCTCTCCCGTAATCAAATGGGACGAAAAATACCTTTTGGACCATTTCTAGCTTTAGGTGCGGTAATTACTGTCTTTAGCGGTGACACTATTTTGTCTCACTATATGAGATTATTTTTACCCGGATATTAACATCAAACTTTTAAATCTTTTTTGTCTCATGCTGATGATCTTATCAATCTAAATCTTTATCCTTCCTGACTGTAGTTGTGATCACCCCATGAAGATTTTAGATTTTGGTAATATCTAAGCAATCATCCAGGTCAAACCAGTTACAAAAGTCATAATTCTAACCTTCTCAAATCCAAAATCTACAATTTTCAATCTCCACCTCCAGGTCACTTAATGTCAATCACAATATATTGATCATTTTTGACCTCATACCTAATTAGATCAGATAAAAATGGCAAATAACGAAGAATCACGCGGTTTAAAATCTCTATTGGATTGGTTCGCAAATCGTCGTAAATCAGGAAGTACCAACTTAGAACGTCAAGAACGGGAAATTGCTGATGGTTTATGGCATAAATGCCCTAAGTGTGGTGTTTTGTCATATACAAAAGATTTGAAAGCCAATCAAATGGTTTGCAGTGAATGTGGTTATCATCATCGGGTTGATAGTGATGAGCGTATTCGTCAATTAATTGATGTTAATACATGGAAACCATTAGATGAAAATTTATGTCCAACCGATCCCTTACAATTCCGCGATCGCAAACCCTATATTGATCGTTTAAAAGAAACCCAGGAAAAACTGGGACTGATAGATGCGGTTAAAACTGGGTTAGGACAAATTAATACCCTTCCAGTAGCATTAGGAGTCATGGACTTCCGATTTATGGGTGGAAGTATGGGTTCTGTCGTCGGGGAAAAACTCACCCGCATGATCGAACAAGCTACCCAAAGGCGTTATCCTGTAGTCATCATTTGCACATCTGGTGGTGCGAGAATGCAGGAAGGAATGCTATCCTTAATGCAAATGGCGAAAATATCCGCCGCCCTACAACGTCACCGAGATTCTAAACTATTATATATTCCCGTTTTAACTAACCCTACCACGGGAGGTGTTACCGCCAGTTTTGCCATGTTAGGTGATATTATCATCGCTGAACCAAAAGCAACAATTGGTTTTGCTGGAAGACGGGTAATTGAACAAACTTTGCGGGAAAAACTCCCTGAAGATTTTCAGACTGCGGAAGACTTACTTAAACATGGGTTTGTTGATGATATCGTCCCCCGTACACAGTTAAAGGCTACTTTAACACAACTAATTGCTCTCCATCAACCTCTCTCCACAACCTCACCAAACATGGTTTTATGGGAAAGTATGAAATTGAGTTCCACCGCTGTTGATTAGGAGTTGAGCAAGTAAAAGGAAAAATTTTCTTTTTGCTGACCAGAAGATTCACCCAAAACCCCGGAATTGACACCTAAAAATCCCCAAAATTTTTAGGTATCAATATCTTTTAAGCCATATTTTCAGCCGGAGGTGTATGTAAAATGTTCCCAAAGGCTAAATCGTGGGGAATCTAAAATCTAAAATTGCGTGACTATTGTGAAAATAATTGTTTATACTTATACTGATCCATTATTAGATGTCCTTCCCACTCACAGTGACTGGGGTTGGGAGGTAGATAGAATTTATCAGGATTTGGGAAAGCGTAGCCAATTACAACAATTATTAACTGACTTATTAACTGACTGTCAAACTCAAACAGAAACCGTCAATTATCTACTAGTTCGCCGCTTAGAAGAATTAGGTGATACTTTAACAGAAGTAAGCGATCGCCTCAAGCAACTAGAAACCATGGGAGTTGTAGTAATTGCGACACAACAACCATACACATCTAATTCTAGTCAAATCCGGTCTGAACTACTGGAATTATTACAAGAGATTCAAAATCAGCACCGTAGCCGCCGCATTCGTCAAGGACACGCTCGTAATCGCCTAGAAGCTTCACCACCTCCCGGAAAATCACCCTATGGCTACCGCAGAGGACAGGGTAAATATGGTAAATATATTATTGATCGGACTACTTCACCTGTCGTCAAAGATTTTTTTGAACACTTTTTACTCTATGGTTCTTTACGTGCTGCTGTTCGGTTTTTAGGTAAAAAATACGGTAAAAATATATCGGTAACTACTGGGAGACGGTGGTTAACTAATCCAGTTTATCGAGGTGATACGGCCTATCAAAATAGTCAAATTATCTCTAATACTCACACACCTATCATTTCCAGAGCAGAAGCAGCGCAAGTTGATAGACTATTGCGACGCAACAGCCTTTTACCACCACGCAC
This sequence comes from Dolichospermum circinale AWQC131C, assembly GCF_000426905.1. Taxonomy (NCBI): domain Bacteria; kingdom Bacillati; phylum Cyanobacteriota; class Cyanophyceae; order Nostocales; family Aphanizomenonaceae; genus Dolichospermum; species Dolichospermum circinale. The sequence continues at coordinate 34,270 of NZ_KE384598.1, read as the reverse complement.
TGCTAGTGCGCCCCGTTCTTTAGCCGGTTTAGTCATTTGTGATCAATGTCAGTCACAGATGATTGTTACCCGTGTTACCCAAAGTCATCAGGATAAAGAGTATTTATATTTACGCGCAATCAACTGTCCTCAACAGCCAAAATGTCGTGCTATTCCTTACCAAGTAGTTTTAGAAAAAACCATTGATAGTGTTTGTCGAGATTTACCTTTAGCTGTAGCGGGAATGAATTTTCCCCAATTAGATGCTATTAAAAATAGTTTAGGGGATAGTATATCTCATCAACAAGAAATTCTTGAGAAATTACCCACCTTCATAGAAACTGGAATTTTAGATCCAGAAACCGCAAAATTAAGAGCTTACAAACTCCGCACAGAAATTTCTCAACTTCAAGCTCAGTTAGCAATTCTTCCTCCTGTTAATTTGCGTTCTGTAGCTCAAGCTGTTTCCATTCCTCAATTTTGGTTGGATTTATCAGAAGTAGAACGACGATTTTACTTCCGCGAATTTATCCAACAAATTCAAATTATCCGCCAAAATCAAGAATGGTATTTACAGATAATTTTTATTTTCTAAATTATTCATCTTGATTTTTAGATGATTGTTTGCCTTTTTTACCCGCATTCCGCACATTCATAACTTTACTCAATAAATCAAACCAAAAAGGCGCACCCATAGCAATAGCAATACCGCTAATAAACCAACCACCAATCATAATCAAAATTCTAAAAATAGGTGACTTACTAACTTGGAAATTTTTCCAGTCAATTTTAATTACAGAAAATTTTGGTTGACTATTTTTTCCTCTTACACAAAAAATTGCATTTTCTGGAGAAACATCATCTCCACAAATTTGTTGTGTTAAGTTAGGAATTGTCCAACCAATTGGTAATTCAACATCCTTTAAAATATCATTAGGATCTGGTTGATTCATACCTAAAGCATTAGATGATTCTGCTTCTACAGCCTTTTTAATAATTATTTCCCGCAATAAGGTATCCTTAGATAGACGGTCAACAATATGAAAAGTATCTGTATTAGTAGCAATAGCTAAAGTTATACCAATTAAAATGGCAACTCCTTTTGCATTTCGTTTATAAACACCAGATGCTCTTTCCATAGAACTATCAAAACTATTTTCAATTTCTTTCCGCAAGAGATTAATACCTTCTTCCGTGGTTTTAGCTCTCATTTGCGCTCGTTTTGCCATAGTTTCAATACTATTGACTACAGAATCTGGCAAAATATCAATTAGTTCTTTCACTTTTTTATAAGTTTGACTATCTTTGTCTTGGAGGTTGGCTATAACTTCATCATGAATATCATTGCCTTTTTTAATAGATTTGACAATTTCATTGATATTAGGTTTTAGTCCTGCCAGAACTATGGCTTTTTCTGGATCTTCAAAAATATCTTTTCTCAGGAATTTTAGTTCCTGTAAAGGTTTATCGAGAATATCTTCATGATTCTCCATATTAGACTGGAAACGATATATATATTTATCCAGCCTATCTCTCATGCGATTTATACTCATGTGTATATCATATTTTTCATTTTTAAATTCATTAACAATGCGATTATACTCAAATTCCAACTGCTGATAATCTTTGGCAATACTTTTAGCAAAATCACTGGATAATTCTTGATTATTAATACTACTGTCCAAGGTGATTAAAACTTGTATAATCTCATCTAAATTTTCTTTCTTGAATTTCTCTAGCCTGATTTCAGTTATCTTTTTTACTAGGGTTGGTAATTGTAGAGTATCCATAAAAGTATCGGCAAAATTGTCTCCACCAATATAGGAAGGCGCACTACGTTTTTGATCACCAAAAACAGTTTCTTTTCTAAATCTAGAGTTAGACTTTCTCAAGAGACTAAAGAATGAAGCAACCGCCCAAGTCGCCCGGCGTGGTAAAGTTACTAATAAACCTTTGGCTTCTTGATTAATACTTTTAATTAAAGGATTACCATAAATTCTATTAACGAGTTGAATCACTTCCGGTTTTTCTGAATTTTGAGCATCACCAGCTAAGAAAATTTCCACGGATCTTCTCAAGTGTTCAGCACGCCATTGTAGCACTGTTGTTATTAGTTCTTGAATTTCGCAAGCCAGTAAACTTAAAATCAAGTAAATAAAAATTAGGCCTAGTGCCACATCTAAAATGAAAGGTAGATTCATTGACATTCTCCTTAGGGATAATTGACCAACCTCTGATAGTAGTATTTATATCATTTAACAGGGAAAATGCTTGTAAACTTTTTTAAAAAATTAATAAGAAAATGTTCGCCGAAAAATTATCTCTGTTCTTGAGAAACTAAGTTAATTTGCAATATAGACCTGGTTTAAAATATAGATTCTGGATAGTAAAACTAGAGATGCCTCATGATCTGTATGTGATGAAACGCAGCAGTTATAATATTACCAATAAAATATGCAAGAAGGAAGTTTTGTTTGGACTGATCTGGAAAAACAACACCGTGTGGTTGAAAAGAAGATTGATAGGCTTTGGTTGCTAGTATTGTTATTGGCAGCGGTAATATTGTTTACCATTAACCTGGGGGGGTTGCCTTTCCAAAAGGGTGATGAGACAATTGTGGCACAAGTAGCACGGGAAATTTGGCAAGCCCCAGCAGATTCAATGCGCTGGCTTTACCCCACTTTAGGTGGTAAACCCTATCATCATACACCGCCCCTGATGCACTGGCTAATTGCTGGCACTTATTCCTTGGGTGGTGTGAACGAATGGACAACCCGACTCCCCACTGCGATTTTGACAGCAATTTCTGTACCTTTGTTATATTGCATTGCTAGAGAAATATTTCGCCAACGTGGGGTAGCTATTTATAGTTCTTTAATTTATCTGACAATGCTGCCTGTTGTCTGTTATGGCAGGTTGGCCATATTATATGGACCGGTTGTCAGTTTGTTGATATTGATGATGTGGTTTGTCTTGCGATCGCGTCGAGATTTACGTTACTGTTTAGGTATAGGGATTAGTCTTGGCTTAATTTGTCTGATTCAAGGCATCACGGGCATTTATTTGGGTGCAATTGTCTTAGTATTTCTGTATTGGGATACACCCAGACTGCTAACTTGTTATTATTTCTGGATGGGTATTTTTATTGGTTGTCTACCCGTACTTTGCTGGTATGGGTTTGAGCTATTCCATTACGGTTATCCATTGAGACTTGATATCAATACTACTATTAATGGTACTAATAATAGTATTGGCAATTCACAACCACCTTGGTATTACTTACTCGAAATCTGTAAGTGGACATGGCCTTGGTTGATATTTCTACCCCAAATTATCCGTATTACCTGGGAGAATCATAACTTAAGTTGGGCAAAACTGATTATTGTCTGGTTTGGAGTTTATTTATTGATTATTTCCCTGATTAGCGTTAAACTTCTCTGGTACATACTCCCCATTTATCCTAGTTTGGCTTTAGCCATAGGGTTTGGGTTAACAGAAATGTCTAATGTACCTTTATTCTCAAGCTATCCCCGTGCTTGGGTAACGAGTTTAGCAATATTGGCAGTGGTTGCTTCAGCAGGTAGTATTTATTTTAGCTGGAGAACTGTAGACACAGTAGAGTTGCAGATCATTTTTGCTGCTGTAACTTTAACTATGACTTTAGCTGCAATTTTGCTAGAACGAGGGGATAAGCAATTTCTCAAAATTCTCATTTGGGGAACTTATGTATCTCTATTTCTATTCATGAGATCTAATTATTGGCTGTGGTAATTACAGGATATTACAAGTTAATCAGGCATAATGAGGTCAGCATCCTAATAATATATCTGGACATCAGATGGCTACCCCAGGTAGGCTATTATAATCATAATGCGGCAGTTAAACAATTTGAGATTTTGGACTTGAGATTTTAGATTTATTCTTATGTTTACATTTGACCGCTGAAAAGCTTTGCAAAGCTTAACTTTTCCATCTAGAATTTAAAATCTAAAATTCAGTTCATGCTTCTACAAAAGATCTATTTTTTAGCCTTGTTGATGCTTTCGATACGGTTAGTTTCTTGGCTATCTTGACTGGTATTGTGTTGGGTTATAGTCATAATAGCCAAAAAAACCACACTTCCCAACACCAAAGACAAAAGAGGACGTTTAATAGAGATAAAATCCCTGATCATCCTGGCTAAAGGTCGGCTTTGACGACGGAGATCCGAAGAGATCATCATCTGTCTCCAAATAAACGGATCACGTACATAATGTCCACTTTGGCAAACAACTAACTTTTCTTGACAATAAGGACAGGTAAACAAACCAATGTAAGACTTAATTGGCGTTGTTCTGTTATTTCTTTGACAAATTGGGCAAGTAACATAATGATTATCAAAAGTATTTGTACTCATCTACCTCGTCCGCCTAATCCCTTGATTTTCTGTATAACAGTAGCCGTATTGAATTTTACTTAAAATTTACTACCTCTGCCATAATTACTTGTAATTATTTGAAGAATAGTACCGGATTGAGAATGGATGTCCAGATGACATACTCCTTTCGATTTTAACTCAAGTTGTTAGCACTGCCAGGCGTAATTCTTTTTTCCACATATTTTGTAATTTTAGTTAATCAATTATTCATCGGCTAGTTGCTCCCATAATGAACCACAATAGGAGATAACAAATAAAAAATTGATTATTTTTTCTGAAAATTACCCCCGTTGTTAATGACTATGACTCTCTTGCCTCCTGCTTCCCAGAGGAAGGTCAGGGAATCCCCTGCTTTTCTCACACCTTCCATTCAGTTTACCCAGTTAATTAATCGTTTTCAACCCTCCCAGGAAACAGTAGTGCTGTTTTTAGCCGTATTAATTGGCGGTGGCACGGGTATGGGTATAGTCACCTTTCACTATTTAATCCAGCTAATTAACTACTTGATGCTGGAAAATTTTCTGGGACAGATTGGAGGCTGGGGTGCTTGGACTTTAGCCGCTGTCCCTACTCTAGGTGGCATCATTGTTGGTTTAATGCGTTGGCGCACTCAGGATTTTGGTCCGGGACTCTCATCTTTAATCGCTGTTTCCCAGGGAAAAGAAGCCAAAAAACCATTACGACCAGTGACAAAAATGATCGCGGCGGCTGTTTCTCTCGGTAGTGGTGCGTCCTTAGGTCCTGAAGGTCCCAGTGTAGAAATTGGTACGAATTTTGGGGTTTTATTATCTGATATATTACAAGTCTCTCAGGAACGCCAGCGGTTACTTTTGGGGGCTGGGGCGGCTGCTGGTTTAGCCGCTGGTTTTAATGCCCCCATTGCGGGAGTATTTTTTGCCTTAGAAGTAGTCATGGGAACTACATATTTTGCTACGTCGGCTGTAAGTGTAGTTCTACTGGCCGCTGTGGTGGCCGCTTTAATTGGTCAAATTGGCTTGGGTTCACAACCTGCTTTTGCCTTACCCGCTTATCAAGTTCGTAGTTACTTAGAATTACCTCTTTATCTTGGTTTGGGTTTGGGTGCGAGTTTAATTTCTCTGGCTTATACCGAAGCAATTCGTTTAACTAAAGCAGGCTTTACCGGTAATTTACCAGGGTTAAAGTTATTAGGGAAAATTCCTCAGTCAATTCAGCCAATCATTGGTGGTATAATTATTGGTGTAGTAGGTTGGCGCTACCCGCAAATTTTGGGTATTGGCTATGGAACTGTACAAGCGATACTACAAGATGAGGATTTTTCCCTCAAGCTATTACTAATATTACTAGCATTAAAATTGTTGATGACGGCAGTAAGTTCCGGTAGTGGTTTTGTGGGTGGACTATTTGCACCTGCTATGTTTTTAGGTGCGTCCTTTGGGTCTACTTATGCTAAATTTCTGGTTTTGATAGCACCAGAACTGGGAAAATATATGGCTGCTCCTCCAGCTTATGCCATGGTGGGTATGGCAGCAGTTTTAGCAGGTAGCGTCAGAGCGCCATTAACGGCAATTATCATGTTATTTGAATTAACCCGCGACTACCGCATTGTACTACCTTTGATGGCGGCTGTGGGTCTAAGTGTTTGGTTGGTGGAAAGAATTAAACCAACAATAGATGCCAATTCTAATCTCCAACAGATTGGTTTGCCAGAGTTGAAAGATGAAAAGGTGGAAATGTGGCAGCAAATGTTAGTCGCAGATGCTATGCACACTCGTCCCCAAAAATTATCAGCCACCCTGGGAGTCATAGAGGCAGCGGTGGCAATGACCCAAGAGCGTACACGCAGCGCTTTAGTAATTGATGATGGAGGAAGATTGGTGGGAATTCTTTCCCTGGAAGATATTAAGCGAACTCTTTCTCTATGGCAAAATATCCCTAATTTGCCCCCGGAAATTCACGGAACTTTATCTAGCCAAAAACTGATAGATATTTGTACTACTGATATTCTTTATGCTTGGGTTGATGAACCTTTATCTGAAGCTTTAAACCGCATGGCATTACGTGGTTTACATCAGTTACCGGTGGTAGCTAGGGAAAATCCCGATTTTATCCTGGGTTTACTAGAATTTAGGGAACTGGAATTGACTTGTAATATTACAGCAATTACTAAAGCACTCCATAGCTATTTACCAGTTATACCTGTTAACGATATAAACGATCTAGAGGTATAGAAGAACAGGGACATTGAAGATCAGTGTGCAGCCGTCAGGGGTTAATCAACAGTAAAACTCAACCACTGACAACTGACAACTCAGAACTGAACTAAACTGTAGCTTCTACTTCCGCATCTTCTAGAGATTCTGCATCTACTTGCCGCAGTCGAATGTGTTTTTTGCCCAAGGTGATGATAAACTCATCTCCAGGTTTAAGATTCATCTGTTTTGTGTAGGCTGAACCGATGAGCAGGTTGCCATTTGATTGTACACTAATTCTATAGCTGGCACTGCGACCACCACGCCCATTAACACCGGGGGAACTATCTAATTGAATACCCTCTGCATCAATTAGGGCATTCAAGAATTTCATCATATTAACACGCTCTACACCATTTTTTGTAACAGTATAGTAGCCACACTCTTTAGCTTTTTCGTCTTTGCTAAGGGTTTCTAGCTCTCTGACTTTTGTGATCAGTTCTTCGCCAACTAGGGGTTCAATTTTTTTCTGTTTAGGCATTAACTTGGGTCGAAAACGAATTTTTGAAGTTGTTAAGTGAATTTTATTTTAGCTGACATTGAACTAATAGGAAAGGATTCCTTTAATTTTTCCATCAGTCTAGCCAAGTATATTACACTCATGGACAAAATTGTTGTACTATCATCAATATTTTTGAGAAATTCTCTAAGAAAGATCAGAACTCACACACAAGTGAATGAAAATCAACCACGAAGGAGCGAAGAACACGAAGAAAAGAGGCTTTGAGAGATATTTTGGGTCAGTCCTAAAAATATCTTGTGAACTAGATGGTTGTTTTCTGGGATTTTCCCTTCCCCTTTTCTGCTTGTTGATCAGTCATTTTCAAAATTAAATGGCAATAGTTAGGAATACTATAGATGAAACTAACGACTAGAGGACACTACAGTGTGAAGGCTCTGCTAGATTTGAGTTTACAGCCAAAATATGGTCCTGAATCGGTTAAAGCGATCGCTAAACGTCAAGATATTCCCGCTCCCTATCTGGAAAAGCTACTTATAGAAATGCGTCGGGCTGGTTTAGTAACTTCAATTCGTGGTAGCGTTGGTGGATATAAGTTAGCCAGAAAACCTGCACAAATATCTATTGGACAAATCTTGGAGGCTGTTGGTGAAAATATCACTAATTTACCTCTCAATCATCCTACACCTTCTCAAACGGCGGATTGGGTAACATCCTCTCTCTGGAACAGGCTCAATCAAAAGCTCAAAGAAGCCTTATACAATATTACCCTGGCTGACCTTTATTATGATGCTCGCAGTTGGCAAGCTTCTGTTGGGGAAGAAGCCAATTTTGTGGTTTAGTCCTTAGTTTTAACAGGGGTCGGAATAGGGAAAGAAGGAATAATAAATGATATCTGCCGCCGTTTTGATTTTAGCTGCATTGTTAGATTACTTAATAGGTGATCCTTGGGGTTGGCCGCATCCAGTCCGGGTGATAGGCTGGGTAATTTCTCGTTTGAATAATATCTTCCTCAAATATTGTCAAAATCCTTTTTCTCAGCGTCTCGCGGGCATTATACTGGGGATTAGTGTTATGATTGGCAGTGGGTTGGTAGGGTGGATCATAGTCAAAATCGCCCAGGGGGTACATCCATTTTTAGGAATTACTTTACAAAGCATTCTTCTAGCTAGTTGTTTCGCTCTCAAAAGTTTAAGAAATGCAGCTATGGAAGTTCTACAACCTTTAAGTAAGGGAGAATTAGCTCAAGCACGACAAATTCTCAGCAATTATGTGGGGAGAGATACAGCTAATCTTTCCCCAGTGGAAATTCTCCGAGCAGTTTTGGAAACTGTTACGGAAAATGCTACGGATGGAGTAATGGCTCCTCTTTTTTATACTATTATTGGTACATTTATCCCTGTTATCGGTCCTGTTCCTTTGGCATTAGCATATAAAGCTAGTAGCACTTTAGATTCAATGATCGGTTATAAGCAAGCACCTTATACTTACATTGGTTGGTTTAGTGCGCGGTGGGAAGACGGTTTCACTTGGTTGCCTTGTCGCCTAACAGTGATAACTTTATCATTATTATCCGCCAAACCTGTCAATGTTTGGCGAATATGTCACCGCGACGCAATTAAAGATCCTAGTCCTAATTCTGGTTGGAGTGAATGCGCTTATGCTGCGATTTTAGGTGTACAAATGGGAGGTGTAAATTGGTATGGTGGGGTAGCTAAACATAAACCACTTTTAGGAGATCCTATTTATCCCATTACACCAGATTCTATTGATCAAGCTTTAAAATTAACCCGATATGCGTTTTTATTGTGGTTAGGACTAGCAATAGCATTTTTAATAGCTTAAAGGGTGTTTGAAAAGTCATGAGTGATGTATTAAATATTTTTGACCCCTCCCTAACCCTCTCCTTGTTAAGGGGAGGGAACTGGATTTTCTTGTTTCCCCCCTTCATAAAGGGGGACTTTCCTGGGGTGAAAATGTAATGAAAATAGGAACGAGATGATCAAAAATTACTAATTACCAATTACCAATTACTAATTACCCATTACCAATTACCAATTACCCATTACCAATTTTATGTCTACTAAAATAGTTGAAATCCTTTCATCAGAAGAACTGCGTCGGACCTTAACTCGTATGGCTTCTCAGATTGTGGAAAGAACGAGAGATCTATCTCAGTTGTTACTTTTGGGTATTCGCACTAGAGGAGTTCCTTTAGCTTATTCATTAGCACGACAAATAGAAATTCTCGAAAATATTACTGTTGCTGTAGGTGCTTTGGATATTACATTTTATCGTGATGATCTTGATAAAATTGGCTTGAGAACTCCAGAGAAAACGGATATTCCTTTTGATTTGACTGGTAAAACTGTGGTACTTGTAGATGATGTCATTTTTAAAGGGAGAACTATTCGTGCTGCTTTAAATGCAGTCAATGAATATGGTAGACCAGAAGTGATTCGTTTAGCTGCATTAGTAGATAGAGGTCATCGAGAGTTACCGATTCATCCAGATTTCGTGGGGAAAAAATTACCAACAGCAAAAGAAGAAATTGTCAAAGTTTATTTACAAGATATTGATGGCCGAGATGCTGTAGAGTTGATTAGTAATTAAAATTGATTTTTTTAGAGAATTAAATCATAGGAAGATGTGGGAAAAGTGGTATCCGGTAATTTTTACCCTGGTTACGATTCCAGGGGGTTTTCAAAGTCCGAGTTAAAGAAGAAAAGAAAAGTGATCTTCTCTTGAATAAATTACAAAGAGATCACTAATTTTCCAACTTTTCTCAAGGGAGAAGATATCAGTTATGGGTATTCCTAACCATTATTAGTTTAGGTTTAACTTGCTAATTTTAGGAAAGCTGAAGAAAAAACTGATTTTATGTTCTCTATATTTCAAAAACTGGCATAAGTTAACTACATTAACAGTAAATTAAAACTTATGGTTTTAATTAGAATTAAATTAATAATTTACGAAATGGGAGTAATTATTTCTTTTACTAACACATAGGGTTCAATGATCAGAGCATTAAATCGTTTGTTGCGGTGTAAATTCCATTCTCCCACTTGGTCTACTGTAGGTTTAGCTAATAATTGTTCATCTATCCAATGTTGTACTGAAAGAATATTATCACTAGCGATCGCTTCTCCCACATCTAGTAAGTCTAAATTTTCTGCTACCAAAATCACTACATCTTTTTGAACATGGGGAATTAACCATTCCCATTCTGCTTCATCAAGATTTTGCTGTAATTTTTCTCGTAATTCCGACATAATTTCCCACTTTTTTAGTTACTAATTTGATTTTACAATATAACAACCTCATTTTATCTGAGATTGCACAGAATCATAAAATCCATTAATCCATCTGTTTTTATCCCTCTTTATCCCTCCCTAGCTGCGTTTATCTACGTTTATCTGTGGTCAATTATTCTTAAAATCTTATTTTATTTGGTATTACAATCATTTTATTACCTGGTAGAGAATGTAGTTTCAATTAAATATTCAGCAGGTAGTGAGTTAATAAACTGACTTTTGGACTTAGGTTCATTTTTATCATCTTTGAGAAACCAGGAGATAAATAACTGTTTTTTTGCTCTTGTTAAAGCTACATAAAATAACCGCTTTTCCTCCTCTAATTTATTATCCCGTAAACTGAAATAACTGGGAAATTCTTGCTCACACATACCCGCAATAAAAATATGATCAAATTCTAAACCTTTGGATTGATGAATTGTGATAATTAAAACCTGATTATTTTCTTGAGAAATTTGATCTAAATTTTTCGCTAAAGCTGTATATTCGAGAATATTTCTTAACGCTGTATCAGGATGTAATTCTAAATTATCCTGTTCTTTGAACATCTTAACTAATCTTTTCAGATTTTCTAACCTGTGTGGTTGATGATTTTCATAAAAATCATATAAACCAGACTCGATTAAAATATTACCTAATAAATCTGCTGGACGTAATTTTTGGCTGGAATTTTTCCAACTGTGAATATCATTAGCTAAAGCTTCAAATTCCTCTCCATAACGATAAACTAAAGCTTGACGATAATCAGCACCATGTTTAATTAAAGGTATGAGAATTGTTAATAATTCCACAGTTGTACGGGTATCATCAAGAGCGCGATGACTGGGTAATTGATTGAGGTTTAATTGAGTTGCTAAATTTTCTAAACTATAACTATCTGCTTTGATAAACCGCTTTGCTAAATCCCAGGTATCTCCCCATATAAATTGAGGAGTTGATAAACCCAATTTTTGAGCATCAGCTATAATCATTTTAATATCAAAACCGAGATTATGTCCCAATAAAAAAGCATCACTAATAAATGCTAAAAACTCTATAAATACATCAAGAGCATTTCTCCCGTTTGTGGCTAAAAATTCATCACTATAACCATGTATTTGTTCCGAATCTCCCACGGGTATAGTATTTTTAATATAAGCATGAAATTCTGATTTTATCTGACCATTAATCAATTTAATAGCAGCAATTTCAATTACTTGATCTTTACCGGTGATCAAACCCGTAGTTTCCACATCAAAAACAACAATTGTTCCTGAATTATAAGCAGTAATTAAATTACTAAAAGGATCACCATCAATAAAAGTTTGTGTTGAAGCCATATCAGTTAATTTAAAACCACAAACTTCACCTTCTTTGATGACATTATTAATAGTAACATTACCAATTCCCCGACTAGGACGTAATAACATTCTTAACAGTGAAGTTGCATCAAAAGGATTAATAATCAAACGTAAATAAGCAAGAGTATCTTTAATTTCTTGAAGAGAAAAAAAATGATGTTGTTCAACTGTGATACAGGGAACATTGAATTTTTCTAAAGTTTTGCTAATTATACCAATACGTTTATGATTTCTCGTTAAAACAGCAACTCTATTATATAAAAAATCGGGATTATTTTTAGCTAAATTTTGAATTTGTTTAGCAATCCATAATCCTTCATCCTCTTCATTTTTTGCTGTATAAATAGGAATTAATTCGCCATTTTCACAATTAGGTGCAGGAGTTATTTTTGTATATCGAGTTTCAAAGGAATCAGCAAAACCAGAAGCGGTATTAAGTAAAGTTCTAGTAGCGCGATAATTCCAAGTTAGAGAATATTCTTGAGGTTGAAACTGTTGTTTAAATTGACTGACAACTTTTTCAGGTTCAGAACCTCTCCATTCATAAATAGTCTGATCTAAATCTCCAATTATAGCAATATTACCAGTTCTAGCAGCTAAATTTCTGACAAGTTCATATTCTGATAAGTGAGTATCTTGAACTTCATCAACTTGAATAAAATCAAAACGATTTTCCCATCTTCGTTTAATTTCTGGATAATAGGAAAACAAAGAACGAATATAAAAGATTAAATCAGCAAAGTCTAAAGCATGACGTTCTTGTAATAAATTTTGGTATTTATTAGCTAATTTTGCATGATCTATTCCTAATGGTGCAAATAATTTTTCTAGAGGGTAATTAGGAGATAGTTGTAAATGACTCGCTTTAGTTTTACAATCTGCTATTTGTGATAATTTATTTTGAGCTTTTTTATCGTCACGTAGTTGAAAAATACCTTTAACTATTCCTAAGCAGTCAGTATCATCATAAACTACAAAATCTGCTGGTAAACCAATATTTCTCGCTTCTGTTCTCAGGATAGAAGTACATAAACTATGAAAAGTTTTAATTGTGATATAGCGAAATTGTTGAGGACACATTTCTGCTAACCGTTTTTTCATTTCCTTTGCTGCACGGTTAGTGAAAGTGAGACAGAGGATTTTTTCGGGAGGAATACCTTGTTTAATTGCGTTGACAACTCTTGATGATAAAACGCGGGTTTTACCAGTTCCTACGGGAGCTAATATTAATAATGCTCCATTTATGTGGTTGATGATTTTTAGTTGTTCTGGGTTGGGTTGGTTTTGTGATATAGGAAATATGATAATTTAAACAGTTAACAACGAAACATCAGATATGTGATATTTATTTTTATCTTCAATATACATTAGCAGACATTTAGCAACATATTCTGCTAATTTAACGGGTACAGCATTACCAATCATTTGTTCTAAATCTGTTTTTGAACCGACAAAAATAAAATCATCAGGGAAAGTTTGAATATAACTTCTTTCACGAGTAGTTAGAGGACGTAAATCTGGTGTTAATGGTGCAACATCTCCGGGATGTTGTTGATAAGTTTTAGGTATTGGTCTATTTACACCTCTAATAGTTGGACTTGGTTCATCAATAGTAAAAATGGCTCTTCTTTGATAAGTTCTAGGGTGACGATAATAATATTCAATCCCTAAACTATTTCCTAAATAATCTCTAATAGTTGTCGGTTTTTTAGATAAATTAGCTTCTAGATAAGTTTTGAGATTATCATCTTTACCACCAAGTTCTCCTATACAGAAAAATCTCTTCCTCTTTTGTGGTACACCGCATAAACTAGCATCTAATACCTTTTCTGTTAAACCATAACCAGCAGATTGAAGAATTTGTTTAAATTCTTGATATTTGTAAGATTTTCTAAACAATTCTACATTTTCTAAAACAAACCATTGACTAGAAACATTAGCTACTATTTCAGCAAATGTAATACTTAAATCTCCTCTCCCTAAATCTTCATTCCGCTTACCAGCACTAGAAAAATCTTGGCACGGTGGACCACCAATAATTACATCTGGTAATAATTCTTTAAATATTAAATAATTATTATTTACCTGACTCAAATCATATTCAAAAATTGGATGATGAAAATTTTGCTGATAAACATTTATGGCAGATTTCCAGTTTTCAAAAGCAGCGACAATTTCAAATCCACTATTCTGAAATCCTAGCGATAAACCACCACAACCAGAAAATATATCTATGACCTTTAAGGAAGACGATTTCATTTGTATATTCATTAAATTTCCTTTAGTCTATCATCAAAAATTTCTGGATTGCTGAAAATAATAGCATCAAATCTTCTTTCAGGACTTAAAAAGTTTTGTCCTCCTCCTAAAATGATATTTTTAATTTCTTCTTTGGTAATTCTGGGTTGAAGCAAATTATCACAAGTCATATAAGGACGAGTATTAGAACCACTTAAAGCAAAGGCTTTATCATTCTTGGTGTTATAGGTTAATGTATCAATCACCAATTTATGATTTATTTTACCGACCAGAGCAAATTCATATAACATCTTTGCCAAGGTTAAATAATTAAGTTTTAAACCTTTCTGATACATATAACAAGCTAAGGATGCGGGAAAAGAATTATTAAATTGATTTTTTCCCCAACTTTCTCTTTGAGAAAAGTCTCTATTGGAATGATTTAATCCAAATAAGCCTACCTGTACATTTTCTGGTTGCATTAGTCTGACTTTGATATTATTTAGATAGTAATTTCAGTATAAATTAATTTTTTGATATTTAGCTGATTATTTGGCGTAAGATTCTTACTCTACCCAGGTACAGATTTATCTGGGTTTATCTGCGGTTTATTGCTAATTCCTGTATCTGACTGAGAAAGGAAATGCTATAGTGCATCTCCTTTTTAAATTTTACCTGCCCAAATCGTGCATTTGATTAATTACAGTTGCACATTGTTGAGTCACTCTTGTCAATTCTTCCTTATTAGTAGAACTGGGAGCATCAATTAATTGACCAATTCTAATAGTTAAAGGCACTGGACGAGGTAAAGAAGAACCAGGTTGTAAAATTTGTTCACTTCCCCATAAACACACTGGTAAAAAAGGAGCTTTGGCCTTAGCCGCCAGGAGGGCTGCGCCTCTTTTTGGGTCACTTATGCGACCATCTGGAGTGCGTGTACCTTCTAAAAATACACCCACAGCCCAACCATGCTCTAAATATTCTAGAGCCGCACGGATAGCATTGCGGTCAGCAGTACCGCGATTGACGGGGTAAGCGCCGTATAATTTAATTGCTTGGGCTAAAACAGGGACTTTAAATAATTCTTCCTTGGCCATGTAAGCCACTGGACGACGGACACAACTGGAAACTATAGGTGGGTCAAAATAACTAGCATGATTACTAACTATGATCACAGCACCGCTGTGGGGGACATTTTCCGCGCCATAAATTTTGCCTCGGAAGTATGTGTGTAGCAAGGGGCTAATTACCGACCACTTAAAGGCATGATACAGTGCTAAACTAACTAAGGGTTCACGAGTTCTAGTCACAAAATATAATGTAAATGAAACAGAATACAAGCATAAAGAAATAACTGACCAATAGCCGTGTCATTTTTAGCTTTATTGGATTGAAGCACAAAGACTACAGGAATTACTTTTCCAGGTATCAGCCATTAGGATTCAACAATAATTAGGTTTTACCTATTAAATTAGGTAAAGAGCAGCTTGATCACTAATTATATCAGGTAATATATATAGATATAACTAGATTTTAAATAACTGTTGTTAGCCCTGGCTAAATTACTTATGACTTACTCATCACCGCAAGAACGGAGTACCGCGCTGACTCCAAGAACCGAGTTTTCGGCTTTTGGCAGTAAACTGATACAATCTGGCTATGTCAATAATGAGCAAATGAAACGGGCTGTGATTGAAAGCCGCAAATCTGGCCGACAGTTAACAGAAGTATTAGAGTCTATCACTGGGCGACAACTATCACCTGAGTTTTCCAGGGAATACAGAAAACAGAATTTATTTGAACTGAAGATTCTATACGGCGTTGAGACGTTGGATTTAGAAGTTCAGGAAATTGAGATCAAACAGATCAGTAGTTTAATTCAGAACCTGATTCCTGTTGAAATTTGTCGTCGGTATCAGTTAGTACCATGGTCAAGAAATGATTATGAAAACCCACCGTATATTTTGGTAGCGATGGTTAATCCAGATGACCTGGAAGCTGGTGATGAACTCAACCGAATATTGCGTCCTCAAGGGTTGTCCTGGCGGCGCATGGTAATTACCCTAGAAGATTACCAACAAATCATTAATCAATATTTAGATCAACAAGCTGTACAACAAAGGATATTAGATCAGCAAAAAACATATGATGTTAAAGAGGATTTAGATAATTTAGGCACTCTAGAATTAGATAAAAGTTCTGAGCAGGATCTTGATCTGAGTTCAGCAGTGAAGGGGGCTGAGGATGCACCAATTATTAAACTTGTGAATCGGATTTTGCTCAAGGCTTTAAATGAGGGTGTTTCTGATATTCACGTCGAACCTCAAGAAGAACATCTGCGAGTTCGTTTCCGCAAGGATGGGGTATTGCGTGAGGCCTTTGAAAATATGCCGAAAAGAATTATTTCGGCAGTCATAGCCCGGTTTAAAATTATCTCTAGTTTAGACATTGCTGAGAGACGTTTACCTCAAGATGGACGTATTCGCCGTATTTTTGAAGGAAGAAAGGTGGATTTCCGAGTTAGTACCCTACCTAGTCGGTACGGAGAAAAAGTGGTGATTCGGATTTTAGATAACTCGGCGACTCAATTGGGTTTGGATAAGTTAATTACTGATCCAGAAACTTTAAATATGGTCAAAGATATGGTAAGCAAGCCCTTCGGATTGATTTTGGTGACAGGACCGACAGGTTCGGGTAAAACCACTTCGTTGTATTCAGCACTATCAGAAAAGAATGATCCGGGGATTAATATCAGTACGGTAGAAGATCCCATTGAGTACAGTTTACCGGGAATTACTCAAGTCCAGGTAATTCGTCAAAAAGGGTTAGATTTTTCTACGGCATTGCGGGCTTTTTTGCGTCAAGATCCAGATGTGTTATTGGTGGGGGAAACACGGGATAGGGAAACAGCGAAAACGGCCATTGAAGCAGCATTAACAGGTCACTTGGTATTAACTACTTTACACACGAATGATGCACCCGGAGCGATCGCTCGTTTAGGAGAAATGGGGATTGAACCGTTCATGATTTCCAGTTCTCTAATTGGTGTTTTAGCACAACGTTTAGTCCGTCGTGTTTGTTCTGAATGTCGCATTCCCTATGCTCCCACTCACCAAGAACTAGCTCGTTATGGTTTATCAGTTTCCCAAGAAATTTCCACTATTTTCTATAAAGCTAATACCATACCACCAGAAGAAATACCTGCCCATAGTGCAAATATTTGTCCAAAATGTCATGGTGTGGGTTATAAGGGGCGTTGTGGTGTTTACGAAGTAATGCGAATTACTGAAAACTTACAAACCCTGATTAACAAAGAAGCGTCCACAGAACGGATTAAAGAACTAGCTGTGGAAGAGGGTATGAAAACTTTACTCGCTTACAGTTTAGACTTAGTTCGTCAAGGTATAACTACTTTAGAGGAAGTAGAACGGGTAACATTTACAGATAGTGGTGTAGAGGCTGAATTAAAGGCTAAACGGAAAAGTGGTCTGACTTGTCGTACTTGTAGCGCAGAATTACAACCACAATGGTTAGATTGTCCCTACTGTACGACACCTCGATTTACGAATTAAGTACAGTCAGTGTGGGGTTTTAGTTTAAGGTTTTTAATTTTTAATGGGAGCAAAGTCAAAGTATGGAAATCATGATTGAAGAATTGATGGAACAACTGATTGATATGGGTGGGTCAGATTTGCACTTATCCGCTGGTTTACCGCCCTATTTCCGTATCAGTGGCCATCTTACACCCATTGGCGACCACATCCTCACAGCGGATGAGTGTCAAAGGCTAATTTTCAGTATGCTTAATAATACTCAGCGCAAAACCTTAGAACAGACATGGGAATTAGATTGTTCTTATGGTGTCAGGGGGTTGGCTCGTTTCCGGGTGAATGTCTATAAAGAACGTGGTGCTTATGCTGCTTGTTTACGGGCTTTAAGTTCTAAAATCCCCAGTTTTGATACATTAGGTTTACCAGAGGTCGTTCGGGAAATGTCGAATAAACCCAGAGGGCTAATTCTGGTTACAGGTCCGACAGGTTCGGGAAAAACCACTACCCTAGCGGCCATGATTGACTTAATTAACCGCACTAGGGCGGAACACATTATAACAGTTGAAGACCCCATTGAATTTGTTTATGAACCAGTTAAAAGTGTGGTTCATCAACGCCAATTAGGAGAAGATACTAAAAGTTTTGCTAATGCTTTAAGAGCAGCTTTACGGGAAGATCCTGATATTATTTTAGTCGGAGAAATGCGAGATTTAGAAACCATTTCTTTGGCAATTACCGCAGCAGAAACAGGT
This sequence comes from Dolichospermum circinale AWQC131C, assembly GCF_000426905.1. Taxonomy (NCBI): domain Bacteria; kingdom Bacillati; phylum Cyanobacteriota; class Cyanophyceae; order Nostocales; family Aphanizomenonaceae; genus Dolichospermum; species Dolichospermum circinale. Next base: position 15,988 of record NZ_KE384598.1, on the reverse strand, counting down.
CATTTAGTATTTGGTACATTACATACTAGTTCTGCCTCACAAACTGTTGACCGGATGATTGACGTTTTCCCAGCAGAAAAACAAACTCAGGTGCGGGTACAGTTGTCTAACTCTTTAATAGCAGTTTTTAGTCAAACTTTAGTACCTAAGAAAAATCCTAACCCAGGTGAATATGGACGAGTAATGGCCCAAGAAATTATGATTATTACTCCAGCTATTTCTAACTTGATTCGAGAAGGAAAAACAGCACAAATTTACTCAGCTATTCAAACTGGAGGTAAATTGGGAATGCAAACTTTAGAGAAAGTTTTAGCTGATTTATATAAAGCTGGAGCTATTTCTTTCCAAGCAGCAATGTCTAAAACCTCTAAACCAGATGAATTGCAGCGTCTAATTGGCGCAACAGCAGCAGCGGGAGCTAAAGTAAATTAAAATTAATGGGTAATGGGTAATAGGTAATGGGTAATATGGGAAAATGATTTTTTGCAATGACAACTAACAAGTAACAAATAACCGAACTAATATCATGCCTACTTACATTGCTGTTATTCGTGACTCCCAAGGAAAAGCTAGAAGCGAAAAATTTACCGCTAATTCCTTGACTGAAGCCCGGCTAAATTTGAGAAATCAAGGTTTTGTTATTCAGAATATCAAAGAATTTCAAACTCTGGCTTCTCGGTTGGATATCAAGAAAATTCAGAATTCTTTGGTTAATGTTTCTGTTAAAGATAGAGCGGTTTTTTCTCGTCAATTTGCTGCTTTAGTAAATGCAGGTGTGGCGATAGTTAGAGGCTTAGGTGTACTAGCTGAACAGTGTACTAATCCTAAACTAAAAGCGGCTTTAATAGAAATTAGTGCTGATGTTCAATCTGGCGTTAACCTCTCAGATGCCATGAGTAAACATCCTGATTGTTTTGATGGTTTGTATGTGAGTATGGTAGAGGCTGGAGAAATTGGTGGTGTATTAGATGAGGTCTTAAATCGTCTCTCTAAATTATTAGAAGACATGGCAAGGTTACAAAACCAAATTAAATCAGCTTTGGCTTACCCAGCAGTTGTGGGTTTTTTAGCAACTGCTATTTTTGTAGGGATGACAGTTTTTCTGATTCCCATTTTTGCAAAGATATTTAAAGATTTGGGAGCAGAATTACCGGCACTGACGCAATTTTTGCTCCTTTGTAGTGAAGTATTACGAAGTTATTTATCTCTATTAGTAATTGGGGTTTTATTTGCATTGTGGTTTCTCTATCAGCAGTATTATAAAACCCCAGTTGGGAAGTTAAGTATTGACACTATTTCCTTAAAAATACCTTTGTTTGGTGATTTGATTCAAAAATCATCCATTGCTCGTTTTAGTCGCACTTTTGGGGCTTTAACCCGCTCTGGAGTACCCATTTTAACCTCTTTAGAAATTGTGCGGGATACCTCAGGAAATCAAGTTGTTGCTAATGCTATTGACGCTGCTCGTGAAGAGGTGCAACAGGGGGGTATGATTAGTATTGCTTTACTCAAAAAAGCTGTTTTTCCAGCTATGGCAATTCAGATGATGACTATCGGTGAAGAAACAGGTCAACTAGATGCAATGTTGATGAAAATTGCTGATTTTTATGAAGATGAAGTCGAACAGGCCGTAAAAGCACTCACTAGTATTTTAGAACCACTGATGATTGTGGTCGTGGGGGGAATGGTAGGGACAATTTTGCTGGCTATGTATCTGCCTATGTTCAAGGTATATGATAGTATAGGTTAGGACTTAGGCTAAATATCTGGAGAAGATCCCGGACTCCTTAAAGAAGTCGGGGATTTTGTTTTTTACCAATCACCTATTAGACATCTGGAGGTAATTAAATGTGCGTGACTTACAACCCTTGTAGAGACGTTCCATGGAACGTCTCTACAATATTTTTCACCAGATGTCTATTTGACAAACTTTGGCATAATTTCCGCTGCGGTAAATAAGCCAGAAATGCCCCTATTATGCAATTCTTGACCAGCTTTAAGATAACCAAAGGCTGGACCACACACATTGGCTGCCATACTGGTTTCATCCCCTAATGTGAAGGTGTGAGTGGATATTTTCCCCTCAAAGGTGCGTCCGGTAATTTTTACATTTGTACTGAGAGGTTTTTGCGGATTGCGGGTGTCAACGACACCACCAACTGTGACTCTATCCCGTGAACAAATCCCCGCTATTTCTAACATCACATCATCGGCGTGTTCCATGTTCGCTAAAGTTAACACACCATTGGTTTTATCTAGTAGTGCTTCTACCTCTGGGTCTGTCATGGCTCTAGCAGTTTCTACTGTATAACCGGGTATGTGGCCAATATCTTCCCGCACAGTAGCACGGTAAGCTTCCCAGTTAGCAATTCCTACACCAAAGGTAATTTCTACTTTGTGGATTTCAGCGTAACTTTGGGCAGCTAAAGCGGCGGCAGCGGTTAAGAGTCCGGGAGTAGCACCACAGCCAGTCATGTAAGTAATTCCCGCTGCTTGTAGTTCATCTTTCATAGCTAAAAGTTGTTCTACGGCACTGGTGCGTTTTATAGCATCAACCAGGACACCGCGCCAACCGGCTTGAATGAACTGTTTAGCTACCGAAGGGATAAAATCATTAGGAAGGTTGGGTAAAGCCAGAAAATAACCATCTACGGGCTGACTGGTGGTGATTAGTTCTTGAATACTGTTGTCACTTAAAGTCCCAACGGATTCTAAATAACCTACTGTACCTTGATTTTGGTAGGTTGTGATACAACTTTGGGTGTTTAAGCCTTCTCTAGAGTAAGCGTAACCTTTTTGGTCTGCGGCGGCGACGAGAATCATTTCCTGTTTGCTGGAAAGGAGTTTGGCTGCTGCTTGGCCGAGTCCACCAAAACCGAGAACTCCGACGCGGAGGGGGAGGGGCTGTGTGTTCATAATGTTTTTTCTTGGTTTGATAATTTTGATAATGGTTAATTATGCTTTATTTTTGATCAAGGTTTCCCACTAAGACGCGCAGAACCAAAAGCGCGAAGGGGTAATTAAACTAATTACAGTGATTTTTAGGTAAATAAACCACATTTTCAAGTCTCACGCTAAGGCGCAAAGTCGCAAAGGAAGAAAGGAATATAAAAACAAAAGTGTGGTATGAGTACATTAAAATTGCTGTAAGTTGTATATTTATGATAGAGGAGTGGGTAATTTTGACACTCTCCCCTCTCAAGAGACCTTATATCCCAACCCAGGTTTTCGATCATCACATTTTTATAAGTCAAAATAAATGGTTTTTGCGTAGCTAATTTAGCTGTCATTTTTAGTAATGAGTAATTTTTTTCTTCCTTCTGACTCCTAACTTCCAACTCCTAAATTAATTATGCAGATTATTTATTGGCTATTATTGGCTATAATGTTGGTGGGAGTTATTGGTGCTGTAGTTCCTGCTATCCCTGGAAGCAGCCTGATTTTAATATCTATTATCATCTGGGGAATGGTCAGTCATTCCTTTGCTGCTATTAAAATTCCCCTGATTGTGACAATCATTGTTTTACTTCTAAGTACGGGAGTTGATTTCTTTGCTGGTTACATTGGTGCAAAACAAGCCGGTGCTAGTAAGTGGGGACAAATTGGCGCTTTTGTGGGTTTGTTAATGGGATTTTTTGGATTATTACCTGCTTTACCCTTTGGTGGACCGTTATTAGGTATTCTATTTGGACCATTATTAGGTGCAATTGTAGGTGAGTTCCTTTACCAAAGACGATTATGGCCTGCGGTAAAAGCTGGTATCGGAATTACTGTGGGAACGGTGGTGGGAAATTTGATTCAAGGTGTCCTAGCTATCAGCGCGGTTATAGTATTTCTATTGACGACTTGGCCGCAGGTATATGGTGGTTAATAATCAAATTTCTTTATATCAATCAAAAATCAAGTTATTTAGAAAAGTGAGTTCAGCAGTTGCGCTTTATCGAATAAACGCAACTACTAGGCTAAACTAACTGTAAGGCTTTTTTAGCTTCATTAGCAATAGCCTCTACTTCATCATTCACTAAAGTTGCTAAAATAGATTTAGCTTCATCATTACCTAAGCGACTTAAAGCTTGAACAACTCTATAACGTACTTGCCAATCTGGATTAGTGCAGTATGGAATCAGGAGAGGAACTGCTTTTGTATCTCCCAACTCACCAAAAGAACTAATGGCCGCAGTTTGAATTAAGCCATTATCGGAAGTGAGTGCTTGGGTAAGTAATTCAAAGGCTCGGATATCTCCTAATTCTCCTAATGTGGCAATGATGCTAAACTGGACTAACCATTCTGATGTTTCTTGGTAAAGCTTTTGTAAGTCCTCAAAAGCATCATGTAATTTTAGCGCACCTAAACAGTCTGCTGCTGCTGCTTGGACATCTGCTTCAGGATCTTCAAGTAAACCCCGTAATATTGTCAAGGATAATGGTAAATCCTGTTTTCCCAGGGTATCCATTTGACTGACAGCAGCATAACGTACCCGCGCACTGCTATCACCTATAGCAATCTGTATTAATTCTAAACCGATATGTGGTTCTAGTTCGCGGATTTGATTAACCGCACGTAAGCGATCGCCCAAATTGTCAGAATTTAGTGATGTTTTGATAGTATCAGCAGAAACAGCCATTTAATTATCCTATGTCAGTGGTCAGTGGTCAGTGGTCAGTTGTCAGTTGTTGCTTAAAAATATTTCTCTTCTGTGCTTCCTACTCAGCAGCCATAGCACGAATAATATCACCACGAGTGAGAATACCAATGACATTACCCCCATTGTCAAGAACAGGGAGACGCTGAACTTTGTGATTTTGTATCAATTGTGCCGCTTCTTTTAATGATTTCTGAGGAGAAATAGCCACGGGATTTTTACTCATAACTTCTCCTACAGTTTGTCCTAAAGCCTTATGTAAATCTCGTTCATAGGTAGCAGGATTTTGTAAATAAATCACACTATCCAAAATCATAATATAAGCGGGTGGGGTGACACCAGTTTCTTGCCACATCAAGTCTGTTTCTGATATAATCCCCACTAATTTACCCGCGTCATCAATTACAGGTAAACCGCTAATTCGTTTTTCTGCTAAAATCTGGATAGCTTCTTTTAATGGAGTTTGAGGACGGACAAGTATAGGATCACGACTCATCACGTCAGCAACGGTTTTAGACATTTTTTACCTACACCTTTAATAAAAGTCTTTTTAACCATTGTAGAAAATTATTAGTAACAAATAAATAGTGTTAATAGATTGTTACTTTTCATTTTAAAAATAAATGTTGCTTTTGTTGAAAAAGCATTTTTAGCAATGCCATTATACCATAAAAGTCTAAATTTTTAATTAATTAAAACCATAAATATCTCCACGTACAGGGATCGCATCAACTAATTTAGCATTATTGTTTTATCTATTGTTGGTGATTCGTTGTCTCCAAATATTTCAAGAAAAGTCAACCGATGCACCTCTTTATGTAATTTTTGACGTGCAATTTCTTTTATAAACTCAGCCCAATTCATCAAAATACCCTCCTTAAACTCTATTAATCAACTCACGAATTTGCTCAATTAACGGTGGCAAATCTTCATTGATTGTTGTCCAAACAATAGGCAAACTTACTCGAAAATATTCATGAATTACGAGATTTCTTAAAGCACGCATTTCTTGCCAAGGTAGATTGGGATATATGTCAAGAATATCTGGAAGAAGACTGCGTGCAGCCTCACCAATAACCGCTAAATCATATAGAATCGCTTTGACAGTCCTGGCATCAGCACAAAAAGCCTCAAAGTCCAAACCATCGGCAAAAACTAAAATCTCTTCAGCCTGTTCGAGAATATCCCGTAATCTCTGTTGCAAACTTCTAGAAGACACGTTTCGCCTCAGCTATGACAACATCGTTTAAATAAGGCTTGAGGGAGTCCGGTGTACCTAAATCAATCGCACAACCTAACAATTTTTCCAGATAAATTTGTAGCCGCGCAAAGGTAAACATCCCGACGGGTTTAGAAAATTCAACCAACAAGTCAATATCACTACTAGGCGTAGCTTCATTTCGTGCCACTGAACCAAATAAAAACAGTGATGCAACGTGAAACGCCCGAATCGCGTCATGCTGAGGACGCAAGATAGCTATGACTTCTTCACACCGCAAAATTGATGAAGTAATAATAGGTGATTCAGTTGAAAGTCTCACAATTTCAATACAGGTGCTAATTTTCCTGATCTAATTATACGACCTAGTGCTTGGCTGCGATCGCTAATTTACCGTTTATTTCAGGGCAATCTTAGGGCAATTTGAGGGAATCCCAGGCAAAATCAAAATTCTCTCAGTGCAAATATAGGGAATACGTGGGTGTACGTCAATTGAGATCAGTATAGTGGGGTTTTGTCTACTCACAAAAACGAGAAAATTGAATGTTCTTCCTGTCAAGGTACAGGGAGAATCTAACCTTATGGTTCACGCAGATCCTCCAAATGTCAAAAATGCCAGGGAACAGGTTTTTGTTAAAATTGATATTTCCTTAAAGCTGTGATAATTTCCCCATTCGCTTCCGGGAAATTAAAATTATCTAATTCGTCCAAACTCACCCAACGAATTTCATCACATTCTATGGCTTGAGGAACACCCGCTAAATGTTGAGAATGATGGACTGTCAAAGTCACTCGTAAATGAGTATAAGTATGATCAATAGTAATCAAATGTTCTCCAACTGCAATTTCTATTCCCAACTCTTCCGATATTTCGCGTTTAATACATTCTTGAATAGTTTCACCAATTTCGATTTTTCCTCCCGGAAATTCCCATAAACCACCCATTGTACCTTGGGGAAGCCGACGGTCAATTAAAATCTGTTTTTGGTCATTCCAAATAACAGCAACACCAATAATTTTATGAGGAATAGAAAAATTGCTTTCAGTCATATAAGTAGGTTGTCGTTAAATGTCGTTATGACAAGGGAACAGGGAACAGGGGACAGGGAACAGGTTTTTGTCGTCTTTTTTTCGTTCATCTACTTAATATTACTTATCAACTACCAATAAATAATCAAAAAACTCGGCAGATTAATTATATCTCTACCGAGTTGATCTTTGTTTTGATAATTTTCCTAAGCTACAATAATATTATTCAGTTTCGCTATTATTTGCTTCTGTTGCTTGTATAACCATATCAAAACCCATTCTTTGTTCTGCATTCCGTAGAAAGTAACCACTAATCATCGCGGATGCTAATAAGCGACCCAAACTTTCTCGACTGGTAGAAATAGTAATACCGAACTGTTCAGAAGGGAGATTTCCTAAAAGTCCGATAATATTACGTTCCATGACCTGTAAAACTTCATGGGAACTGGGTTTGGATAATTGAGTAATTGTATCTGGACTTAAGGATTTAACGTATTGCCATAATAAATTACTGGCTTCCGACTCACTATTAAAAAATTCTGATACTCGGTTAGATTGATTACTCACGCTTGACCTCCTATAGTGTCACTGCTAACAATGGGGTTTGTGACTGAAATAACTGATAGTATTGTTGCTTCGATTTAGTTGACTATTATACAGATATACAGATGATATTAACTAATATAGCAGATTATTCCTTTTGAGGTAGTCGGTTTAACCGTACTAGAAATGGGGGTTTTTTTCACCTATGAGTATGGGTATGGGTGGGGAAAATCCACCCATAAAGCAGAAAACAAGGGACTAACTTGCAAGATATTCATTCATAGTGGCTTTAGATTTGCGAAGTTTACTTAAAGCTTCGCGTTCAATTTGACGAACCCGTTCCCTGCTAATATTCAGAACTTCACCAATTTTAGCCAAAGTCAAGGATTGTCCATCTTTTAGTCCAAAGCGTAGACTAATTACATCCTGTTGTTGGGGGGTGAGTTCTGACATCATCCGCTCTAAGTCATAAGATAGAGAAGTTTGCATGACAAAATCTTCCGGTGTTGCACCTGTATCTTCTAACATTTCCCCAAGTTCAGTATCATAATTATCCCCTAAACGCAAATCTAGAGATAATGGCAGACGAGCCTTTTCTAGATATTCTCGCACCTGTTTAGGTGTGAGGTCTAATTCTTGGGATAATTCAGCTATTGTAGGCGCACGTCCCAGACCTTGGGATAGTTGACGCTGGGCTTTTTTAATTTTATTGAGTTTTTCGGTAATATGAATAGGTAGGCGAATAGTCCGGGCTTTTTCCGCAATAGCACGGGTAATAGCTTGACGAATCCACCAATAAGCATAAGTAGAAAATCTATAGCCTTTAGTGGGGTCAAACTTTTCTACACCTCTTTGCATACCAATACTGCCCTCTTGAATGAGGTCAAGTAAATCAACATTGCGCTTAATGTACTTTTTGGCAATAGAAACAACTAATCGGAGATTGGCCTCTACCATTTTCCGTTTAGCTATTTCACCTTGGGAAATGGCCTGATTTAATTCTGATACTTCTAAATCAGATGCTGCTGCCCATGCTTCTAAACTTGGTGGATGACCCAACCGGGTAGCAAGACCTTCCCGGATCTCATGCAATGCAGTAGATCGTTGCACCTGTTTACCATAAAAAATCTCTTCTTCGTGGGTGAGGAGTGGCACACGGCCAATCTCACGCAGGTAAGTCCGCACGAGGTCGGTGGCTGTTTTAGCGGTCTTCATGGCGCTACTCTTTGGTAATGGTGGGTTACACTATTGTGTGCTGTGTTTTGATAGACTCGTGAATCGAATCATCATATTGGGAGGTTGCTACCTAATTGGACTAGAAACCCTGATGATGGTTGACAACAAAAGCGCCTAGTCAAAGACTGTTGCTCATCTTTTGGGAAATTAGGTATTTTACCGCCAAATACTACAGTTATACGCTGGTTTTTGCCAGTATCTATGGCTTAGATACAGGGTAGCAAGTCAGATATTTTTTGCGTTTTTAGCGGTGTTAAGAATTGTAACATTTATGAGAATAATTTGACTACCGCAAAATCCGCACTTTCCCAGCTAACTGACATCACCTCAAAATCTCAAGTTGCTGAACATCTTACATTTAAAGGATTTGAGCCAAATGTCTCCCGAAAAAAATTCCTTCCTCATATTTGTTAAAATATCTCAATGATAACCATAATTATTGTCTTGTAATAATTGCTTAATATTTATGTCAATGCTTAGTAGTTAAGAAAATAGGACTGAGGTAAAGGTAAAATCCGGTTGAAACCTACTTTTTTCCTTCCTGTCCTATCCTTTGACAACACCCTCACTAGAACGCTTATATTTCTAGAACGTGGTTCATTCTCTCGTCACAAGGGCTGAAGTCCTCTAACTTTGATGACAGTATTCCTGGATAACTTTGACATCTAAGGTAGTATTTTGCAGAGAACGGATAGCCGCGACTGTAGCCCTAGCGCCTGCAATGGTGGTAATAATGGGAATTTTATAACCTAACGCTGTGCGACGAATTAGCTTAGAATCTGCATGGGCTTCTTCTCCAGAGGGTGTGTTAATAATGAGTTGAATGTTGCCATTTTTGATAGCATCAAGAACATGAGGACGACCTTCATGGAGTTTAAGAATTGATGTCACCTCTAACTCTGCTTTTTCTAAAATTTGGCGTGTACCTTGGGTGGCCATAATTGTAAAGCCTAATTTAATAAACTCTTTAATCACATCAGCGGCTAAAGGTTTATCTCTATCACTCATAGATACAAATACAGTCCCCTGAAGCGGTAGTTTTTCTCCTGCACCTAATTCTGCTTTAGCGAAGGCGCGGCCGAAATCCCTATCAATGCCCATTACTTCCCCTGTTGAGCGCATTTCTGGACCTAATATGGTATCTGTACCCGGAAATTTACTAAATGGTAAAACGGCTTCTTTAACGGCTATATGTGAGGGAATGACTTCTTTGGTGAATTTTAGTTCCTCTAAGGTTTTACCGGACATAACTAAGGAGGCTAGTTTGGCTAATTGTACGCCTGTAGCTTTAGATACGAAAGGAACAGTCCGTGATGCTCTGGGGTTAGCTTCCAGAATATACACCTGGGGAGAATAACTATTATTACCAACTATGGCGAACTGAATATTCATTAATCCCACTACGGATAGAGCTTGTGCTAGTTTTACTGTCCATAAACGGATTTGGTTTAGCACTGCTGGAGATAAGGAAATCGAGGGCAAGGTACAAGCGGAATCACCTGAGTGAATACCCGCTTGTTCGATATGTTCCATGATGCCACCGATAACAACGTTACCAGTGTGATCTGCGATCGCATCTACATCTACTTCAATGGCGTTTTCCAGGAATTTATCAATTAAAATGGGGTGTTCTGGTTCTACTTGAACTGCAAAGGTCATATACCTTTCCAATTCAGTATCAGAATAAACGATTTCCATTGCTCGTCCTCCCAGTACATAACTAGGACGTACCACCACTGGATATCCAATACGCTTGGCAACAATTAAAGCATCTTCATAACTTCTAGCCATACCATTAGGCGGTTGAGCGATATTTAATTCTTGAAGAATCTTTTCAAACCGTTCTCTGTTTTCCGCCATGTCTATAGAATCAGGTGATGTTCCCCAAATCTTTGGATTTTGGATTTTGGATTTTGGATTTTGGATTTCCTGATTTTGGGCTGCTTGTTGTTGGAGATATTCTTGCAACGGTACAGCCAATTTTAATGGTGTTTGACCACCAAATTGGACTATTATCCCCAGGGGATTTTCCGCTTCAATGATATTGAGAACGTCCTCTTTTGTTAACGGTTCAAAATAGAGGCGATCGCTGGTATCATAGTCTGTAGAAACCGTTTCTGGGTTAGAATTGACCATAATAGTTTCATACCCGGCATCATGTAAAGAATACGCAGCATGACAACAACAATAATCAAACTCAATCCCTTGGCCAATACGGTTGGGACCACCTCCCAAAATCATCACCTTGGGTTTATCGCTAGGTAATACTTCCGTTTCTTCTTCGTAAGTAGAATAATAGTATGGAGTCAAGGCCTCAAATTCCGCCGCGCAGGTATCAACGGTTTTGTAAACGGGGATAACTTCTAAGTATTTGCGATAGGCGCGAACTTCGTCCTCCTTAGTTTTAGTACAATATGCTATTTGGCGATCGCTAAAACCATTTCTTTTGACCGCATACATCTGTTCTTTTGTCAACTGCTTTAAGGGAGTGCGTTTGAGAAACTTTTCTATTTCTAGCAGTTCTTGTAACTTATCTAAAAACCAGGGGTCAATGGCTGTTAATTCGTAAATTTCCTCATTACTAATTCCCAATTGCATAGCATGACGTACAGAGAAGATTCTTTCTGGGTTTGGTGTCCGCAACTGGGCGCGAATTTGTTCACCGCTGGGCAATTTTTCGGCCTTATCAGCACCCCAACCAGCGCGGCCTGTTTCCAGAGACCGCAAAGCCTTTTGAAAAGATTCATTAAATGTGCGGCCAATGGCCATGGCTTCACCCACTGACTTCATTTGTGTCGTGAGTACCGAGTCAGAACCAGGGAATTTTTCAAATGCAAACCGGGGAATTTTTGTGACAACATAGTCAATGGTCGGTTCAAAACAAGCGGGGGTTTTCTTGGTAATATCGTTTTGTAGTTCATTCAACGTATAACCCACCGCTAACTTAGCCGCAATTTTGGCAATGGGAAAACCCGTAGCTTTGGAAGATAAAGCCGAACTTCTAGATACACGGGGATTCATTTCAATTACAACTACATCACCATTTTCGGGATTTACTGCAAACTGGATATTAGAACCACCGGTTTCTACACCAATTTCCCGGATAATTTTAATGGCCATGTCCCGCAGCCGTTGATATTCCTTATCGGTGAGAGTTTGAGCAGGAGCAACCGTGATAGAATCTCCTGTATGAATCCCCATGGGGTCGAGATTTTCAATAGAACAGATAATAACAACATTATCGGCTAGATCTCGCATTACCTCTAATTCATACTCCTTCCAGCCCAATAAAGACTGGTCAATGAGAATTTGGGAAACCGGACTAGCGTCAATACCCACCTGGGCCATTTCTTCAAATTCTTCTTGATTATAGGCGATACCGCCCCCCGTCCCCCCCATTGTAAAGGCTGGACGGATAATTAGGGGATATGTACCAATTTCTAAAGCGATCGCTTTTGATTCTTCTAAAGTAGAAGCTGTACCGCTGGGACATACTGCTACGCCAATTTTCGCCATGGCCTCGTTAAACAGTTTCCTATCTTCGGCTTTTTCAATGGCTGGTAATTTCGCACCAATTAACTCGACATTGTACTTTTCCAAAACGCCATTTTTTGCCAAAGCCACAGCTAAATTCAACGCAGTTTGTCCGCCCATAGTTGGTAATAAAGCATCTGGTCGTTCTTTGGCGATAACTTTTTCCACTATTTCCGGTGTCAGCGGTTCAATATAAGTGCGGTCCGCTGTTTCGGGGTCAGTCATAATTGTCGCTGGGTTAGAATTGACCAGCACTACTTCATAGCCTTCTTCTCGCAAGGCTTTACAGGCTTGAGTTCCAGAATAATCAAATTCACAGGCTTGGCCAATGACAATGGGACCTGAACCCAACAGGAGAATTTTTTTGAGGTCTTGACGACGGGGCATAGTTTTTACCTTAGATGACAAAAATACAAATCTTGGACTATTTTAAGGGTCTTTACCCCCCATCATGCCATTCATTATCAACTTTTCCGGGTAGCAATTGCTAACAGGAGAAAGAATTATGGATATGGAGGATTTTTCTGACTAGTTTTCATATTTTTTTCTCTCGCAGAGGCGCAAAGACGCAGAGAGGTTAGGTGTTTATTTATTGGTTATAAGTTATCATGATCAATTTTTTGCAAAATATTTTTATTTGCTTAATTATTTTTTTAAATAGATTATCAATAAGTTATTTTTAGATATATGTCAAATATTTGAAAATTTGCATTTATATTTACATGGATAAATGAGAAAATTTTTAATTAGCTAAATATGGAAAATATGCAATTATAAAAAATGGCAGAAAGGATAATTTACACTTTTCTGCCAAAAGGATTAATTTTGTAAAATTCTCAATTACTAAAAATTTTTACCATTTAAGTTTAGTTGAATCGAGATTACGAAAAGTTTAGTTTTCAGCCCGTTGCACAAAACCCAAGGTTAAACTATCTTTTGCTAAGAAGTGAGCTAAATGATACGCTCTTTCTTCAGTTTTTAAGAGGATTTTCTCGTACAAATACCTTGTACCTCTATCGCCCAAACTCTCAGCCTGTGAGGCTTGACGGCGAATTACACCAATTAACGCTTGTTCGGCTACTAGATCATTTTCTACCATCTTTCGCGCCGAAAATACACCATCTGCTTCTGTTTCAAAACAGCATAATTCAGCTAATTTACTAAAACTCGCTGCTGGTATTCCACCCAAACCATTTAAACGTTCGCCGATTTCATGAATGTGATCTTGTACTTCTTTGTAGCTGGAATTGAAAAATTCATGCAGGGAATTAAATTCTGCACCTTCAACTACAAAATGATGTTTTTGATATTGTAGATACAATGCCTGAAAACTAGCTAATACGACATTGAATCCTTCAACAACTGGTGCGGTTACACTGTGATCTAATAATACAAAATTGTCATAAACCTGACCAAAGTTGTGTAATATAGTTTGCGTATCAGACATGGTTTTCCTCTCTTTTTAAGAGTTATAGTTTTTAACTGCTTACTTTTAACATCTTAGCATTTTTAAAATAAAAATAAGGCTACTAAATATTAAAAACTTTGACATTATTAGTAATTGCAATCATCAATTTTTGTAATATATCTGCCTTTGTAGCTATATATATTGACTTAAATCGCAAAATGTGCATATCCCTCAATTTAAAAAGATGAGATTTTTTCTCAAAATTAATGACAATATTTTGCACTTAGTGTATTCTAGAGAAAGAGGCTAAACTCCGACTAAGTTGTAAATTTAGGCTGTGAGTTTCTAGTTTAACTGCAATTTAATGGCATTTTGGGGGCTATCCACTTGAAATCTTCTAGCTCAGAAACAGACAAAAAGCACGTTATTGATATAGATTGGGCAGACCGTTGGCAAGTTTATCAACGCTTACAAGAATTAGATATAATTTGTATTTGTGAGACTAACCAGCCTTTAATAGTAGAAATAAATAACCCCACCGCAGCTATTCAACTCTGGAGTGTAATTCAACAATTCAGTGCTTCTCGTCAAGACTTGATTAAAAACATCGAAAATAGTTGGCGTATTCGTTACCAAAAATTTTAGTTAGATAGGGGAAAAATGAGTATATATACTAATTCACAAGTAACAGAATTTTGTTTTGAGGGCAGATTTTTGGATTTTGTCATCAAGGATGGATATAAGCTAAAAGGCTTGTTATTATGGACTTCCGAAGGGGAATGTTATATAAAATTAGCCAAACATTTACGGAGTGCTTTTGATTTGCGCTTACCTCAAGGGACTTGGTTACAAGTTGTGGGAACAAAACAATACAACGCCAAAAAAGATCAGGTAACATTGGTAGCGGAACGAGTTATGGCTGCAAGTGCTGATATGAGAACAGTTACAGCCCAAAATCTAGCTAAGACGAAACCGGACAAAGTGCAAACAATTTTAGTTTGTCAAAAATCTGATTGTATGAAACGCGGTGGTAAAGCTTTGTGTCAAGCTTTGGAGTCAGAATTAACAAATCATGGTTTAGAAAATTCAGTCGCTATTAAAGGTACTGGCTGTATGAAAAACTGTAAAGCTGGTCCTAATTTAGTTATGCCTGATAAAACTCGTTATAGTAAAGTTAAAGCCGAACAGGTTGCAGATTTAATAGATAAGCATTTTTCTGGGGAAATTCGGGAGAAAAGGGAGGATTTAATGGTAAATATTCCCAGCTTTGTTGAAGTTTAGTTTAGATCCGTAGGGTGCGTTAGCGACAGCGTAACGCACGCTAAACTTGATTAAGAAAACAATCATTA
>NZ_KE384598.1:0-938 GCF_000426905.1 Dolichospermum circinale AWQC131C | reverse complement strand
ATTCTACGTTACGCTGTTATTGGTTATTGTTGGGTTTCCTTGTGTCAACCCAACCTACGTTCTACGTTACGCTGTTATTGGTTATTGTTGGGTTTCCTTGCGTCAACCCAACCTACGTTCATAATTGTAAATCCTCATCTAATATTGTTCCGATATCTCTTGCACTATGAATAACTCGCAAAATATCAATTTCTGATTCAAAAATGCGATAGAAAATCAGATATTTTCTAAATCCTTTAATTGATTGTTGTCGAATATCTGTTAAATTAGGATGAGAAAATTGACAGATTTTTCCCATAGCTGGAGTTTTAGCTAATTGTTTAAATGTTGTTTCTGCTGCTATTAAAAAGCGGTCAGAAACATCTAAATTATCTTCTGCTATGTAGGTTGCTAAATCTATCAAGTCACGGATAACTTGAGGTCTTTTTTTAATTTCAAACATCACAGCTAAATTGCACCTTGACGGTTGTTAATTTTGTCTCTGACTGCTTGACGAATATCTTCCCATTCTTGTGCTGTCATTTCTGTAGCTTCTCCAGAATTTAATCCTTCTAAAAGGATAGTCTGTAGTTGTTCTTTTGCTCTTTGTTTTTGGTCTTGTCGTACTAATTCCCGAAAGTATTCGCTAACACTGCTGTAACCACCTTGTGCTACCAGTTGTTCTACGTAAGCTCGCATGGTGTCAGGTAAGGAAATATTCATACTTTTCATGAGGTGATTTCCGTGAATGTTATTTTCTATATTATGGCAGGTTTTGTCATTTTCTGCCATTACTAGAAAAAACGATTGATTATAGTTGGTGTTGTTGGGTTTCCTTGCGTCAACCCAACCTACAAATATATGGTTAGTTATATGGTTAGTTAATTGCAACAGAAGATATAGTAGTTTAACTTAAGAATGAGACAAAAAGAGTATAAGATTGAAGAGAGAAGGTATGG
>NZ_KE384597.1:73945-80825 GCF_000426905.1 Dolichospermum circinale AWQC131C | reverse complement strand
TCTGCGAGTATTTCAACTACTGGGGATAAAATATCAAGCAGTGGAACTGACAGAACCAAAATTATAGCTTAAAAAGCGATCGCTCTGGTTTCTCGACTATTGAAAAAACGATTTGGAGCGATAGAGCGATTTCTAGGTCGCGCTTCGCTATCGCAGCTATAATACTATAATAGAGTAAACAATACTTAGGTGCTTTCATGAACACCATTCATGCTCTTTACGAACAAGATTATTTCCTTTGGCTGGAAGAAACCTATAAACTACTAGAAAATAATCGCATTGAGGAATTAGATTTTTTACATTTAAAGGAGGAAATTCTCAGTTTGGGTAATGAACAAAGGCGGAAAGTTGACAGTTACCTGCGTCAATTGCTGATTCACTTATTGTTGTATAAGTATTGGAACTCTGAAATAGTAAGCTTTTAATTGACTCATGAACATAACACCTCCAGGGAAATACGACTTTATACCTCGTTTTTACCGCCTAGCTATTGTCAATATTCTCTCTAACTTGATGATCCCGCTTTCGGGTTTAATCAGTGTAGCTTTTTTAGGACATCTGCAAGAAATTGATGCCTTAGCAGGGGTTTCCATCGCTAATATCCTATTTTGCCTTTTCTACTTGACACTGGAATTTTTACGCATGGGTACGACTGGGTTAACAGCGCAAGCAGTGGGAGCAGATGACGAAGAGGCTATACTGTTAGTAGGATTACGTAATGGTACTATTGCTTTAGTTTTAGGTATTTTGATCGTAGTTTTACAGTATCCCTTGCGAGAAATAGGTTTTTCATTATTAAGCGGTGAATTTGATGTTAAAGCTGCGGGTATAGAATATTTTAATACTCGCATTTGGGGAGCGCCAGCTGTTTTACTCAACTTCGTTTTAATTGGTTGGTTACTGGGAAGAGAAAAAAGTGGTCAGGTTTTGATACTTTCAGCTATTGGTAATTTGGCCAATATGGTTTTGGACTATCTGTTTATTATCCTATGGGGTTGGGATAGCATGGGAGCAGGAATCTCTCAAGCATCTAGCCAGTATTTAATGTTATTTACTGGACTCTTCCTGTCTAGAGATAAATTCACTTGGGAAAAAATCAGCAAAGTTAGTTCACAATTAATGAATTTGGAAAATTTTAAAAGTACCGTCTCTCTGAATCGAGATATATTGTTAAGAACTATCACAGAATTATCGGTGTATACTGTTTTTAGCAATTTGAGTGCAGGACTGGGGACAGTAATTTTTACCCAAAATTCTCTACTGGCACAAATTATCAATACGAGTGTTTATTTAACCAATGGATTTGGATTTGCGACGGAGACATTGAGCGGAAATAGTAAAGGTCAAAATGCCCAATCACAGTTTATACCGATATTAAGAATATCTGTGTTTAGTAGCTTAACTAGCGGTATAATTATTTCGGCAATTTGCGTTTTCTTTCCTGAAGTTGTTTTTGGAATATTAACTAACCATACAGAAATTACTGAGGATATTCATACTTATGCTTGGTGGTTGTTCTTGGTGATCGGATTTACTTCAGTCGCGGCAATTTTAGAAGGACATTTTTTAGGTTTAACTGAGGGTAAAATTGTTCGTAACGTCAGTTTTATTTCTACAGGATTGGCTTTTATTCCATCGGTTATTGTCATCTTGTATTTTCATGACAATCATTTTCTCTGGTTGGGACTGGTCATGTTTCAGTTGGTGAAAATGAGTGCGTTGTTGATTTATTTACCAAAAACTTTGAGTAGTGATGTTGATGATGAGGTTGAAACAGTTTCTATACCTGTTGTAGAGTAAGCATTTAGCACTTTTCAGTTAAGGGTAAAAGAAGACAAACCTTTACCCTGAACCTGCGATGATATTAACAATCAAACATGAAAGATAAAAAAATATTAAGAATTTTAATTGATAATTTTTTCATTATATAATATCTACAGTTTATTGAGATACTAAGAATATGAGAGAACCACCAGGTGCTGATATTATTATTATTAATAGTCAGCAACAGGTTTTGCTGGTACTGCGAGATAATAAAAGCTCTATTCCCTTTCCTAACACTTGGGCATTACTGGGGGGATGTATAGAGGAAGACGAATCTCCGGATGCTGCTATTCACAGGGAATTAGTTGAAGAGATAGAACTAGATTTAGGAGAAGTTAATTTTTTTAAACCATACTTTTGGGCTGAATGTGATGAATATATTTTTTGGGCTAAATCAGATTTAGATATTTCCCAAATAACTTTACATGAAGGTCAAGAATTAGCGTATTTTCATCGGCAAGAACTGAAGGAATTGGAATTTGCTTCCCACTATGATCAAATTTTAGATGAATTTTTTGATTGCTTAGAGAATGGTAAGTTAAACTAGGTGAAATATCATGAATATTTTAATGACAACAGATTTACAAGATTCCCTACCCTTAAATATTGCCCAAGGCTTAAAATCGGCTTTAGCTTATTTACCTGGAGGTGAAAAGGCAAGAATAGAAAAACCTCCATCTGAGGGATTATTTAATCATATTTTATTGATTAGCACAGAATCAGAACGTTGTGTATTTCGTGCAAGACGGGATGTTACTGCTGAAGCTGGGGATGCTTATATGCAGTATATGTATGAGGCTACTGGCTTTATCCAAAATGGGGGATCTTTTAAACTGAGAAATATTGCGGAAGAAGCTGATTTTCTGAAACGGGCATTAGCTGATGGCCTACCAGTGCCAAAATTAATTCATGCGGAAGCAGATTGGATGTTAATTGAATATGTGACTGGGAAAACTTTGTTGGAATTTCTAGAAGCTGGAGAAGTAAAATTTATAGTGAATATTATCCAGGAAATGAATTTAGCCCATAGGCGGGGAATTATTTATGCTGATCGTTGGGGTGGTAATGAGATGATTGATCAGCAAGGAAATGTGAGGATGATTGATTTTGATATTGAATGGTTTTATACAGGAGGTAATGATGGCACGTTGGAAGCATTAGAAATGGCATGGACTATTTTTAATGCCATGAGAATTACCAGCCACCGAGAGGCTTTATTAAACTTAGTGGAAAGTCAAGTTGTACCATCATTAAAAACATGGAAATATGATTTTTCTAAGATGAAAAGCTTTATTGCCGGTTTGTGTAAGTTTTATCTTGACCCCAATAAGCCTAGTAATCAATGGTCTTTACCTAAAACTTTATATGTAGAAATGGCTGAACCTGGAAATCGCTTAGTGAATATGTTTAGCAGTTAATCCCAGTTGTGATTTATTACAGGAAATAGGGAGGGAATAGGGAAGTCCCTGATTAAAAACTTCCAACTCCCTATCTTGATAGAGGTAGATTTTATTTAGGGTTTTGATTTATCAAGGTTTTGGTTTTATTCAGCGAACCCTATTTAAAGTTTATTTCCTTCATCACTTTCACGTTATAGTAGCGAGAATCTGTAAGAGAATTGGGAATTTGATTAGCTTTAAATGCTGTTACTAAATCTTGGATTGCATTTTCTACTGTATGTGAAGGTACAAATCCCAGTTCTTGCTTAATTTTCTCCGAAGAAATATGATAGGAACGGGTATCATTTGTGGGTGTAGTGAAAATTTCTACAGATTCTCCAACTACCTTACGAGTCATATCGGCAATTTCTGTGACTCTATAATTCTCGTAACCAATATTAAAAATTTTGCCATCAATCGCTTCGTCTACCCATTGCAGAGATTTCACATAAACGTCGGTCATATCTTGAATATGAAGACTGGGACGTTTATTTTCACCACCAAAAACTGTAATTTTGCCGTTGTTGATAGCTTGGTTAGTGAAAATGTTGACTACTAAATCTAGTCTTTGACGAGGGGAATAGCCACATATTGATGCTGGACGCAATATTAAGGTAACAAATCCTGGTTCTCGTTTACTTAACAAGATTTCTTCACATAATGCTTTATAACGAGAATAGTCTGTTAAAGGCATTAATGGTAAGTCTTCGGTGACATTTTCTGTGTCTTTGATGCCGTAAACACTGGCGGAAGAAGCATAAATAAACCGTTTGACTCCTGCATCTTTAGCCACGTCTACTAAGTCAAAAAAGGCATCATAATTAATTGAACGGCCTAAGTCTGGATCTAATTCAAAACTAGGATCATTAGATATGCAAGCTAAATGAATAATCGCATCACATCCGGGAATGATTTTTTCTAGTAGTTGGCGATCGCGGATATCTCCTGAAATCTCTTGTAAATTAGGATCATGTTTTACTGATTTTAGTACGTCTTTGCCATAAAGATACAGGTCTAAAACCTTAACTTCATATCCAGCTTGCAGCAGTTTAGGTACTAAGATTGCACCCACATAACCAGCACCACCAGTAACAAGAACCTTTTTAATTATGTTCATTGAATTTGTCCTTTTTATATTCTAAAAATGTCTTAAAATGTGGAAATTGTTTTAGCAAATTTTAACAAGCGTCCCTTTTCTATAGGTTTTTCATTGCCTAGAATATTAGCAGCGATCGCTCCTGCTAAATTTCCTAAAAATGATCCCATCTGTATGGGTAAATCTAATTTAGCACTCAAACTTGCTAGGGCAAAAAAGGCATCTCCCGCCCCAGTAGTATCTTTGATTTGTTGTGTCATCGCTGGAGTAATTTCCATCTCTCCATTAATATTAATTCCTAAAGAACCAGTAGCAGCCAATGTTAACCAACCTTGTTGCGATCCTAAATGATATTGCAATCTTTTTAATAACTCTTCTCGATTACCATAACGATTAGAAAATGCTAAACGAATTTCTTGCTCATCTACACAAAATGTATCTGCTCGCCGATATTTACTAATTAGATTATAACCGTAATTGGCACTATTTGTTTGACAGTTCAAAGCTAAAAATGGTGCTTGGGATCGAATTAATTCCATTGCTTCTGCATCAATTAATCCATGTCCATAATCAGCTAAAACTACTAAATCACAGGTTTTTAAAAGCTTTTCCCATGATTCTAAAAGTTTTTCTCGGTCTGTATTGTCTAGTCCTTCTTCGTTCATGGAGTTAATGGCAAATAGTTGTGTGTAACTATTTGTTTTTTCCTGGTTTTCGATATAACGACGCTTTGTGACTGTAGAATAATGTTCTGCACAATGTAAATTCAGATGCACTTCCCCATCAATATGATTAGCAATTAAATGATGTACATCTGATTCATTACCAATAGCACTAGCTAGGGTAACAGATTTAGCAAAACTACTTAAATGACGAGCAATGGCAAAAACTCCTCCTAAGTGTTGTTCTTTTTTGATAAAACGAGTTGATGGCGCTCTTCCTTTGGAGGTTAAACCCTGTACTTGGCAATGGACAAATTCATCAATAATGATATCTCCTAACACTAAAACGTTAAGATTATTCATTTTATCTACAGCATTTATAATGTCTTGAAAATCAAATTTTTTACTAAGCTCTGTCGCGTATTTTTTTAAATCTGGTGAGATGACATCAAGATAATTATTAATCAGCTTAGTGGAGCTAAATGTAATTTCTTGGGTATAGCGAATGTCACCACCAAAAGCTCTGACTTGTGCAATTTCTTTTTCAATATTGTGGGTGACATCTTTTTCTGTTTCTGCATATTCATCACCCTTGCAGTAAATATGAGGACGGACTTTTTCAATTACTTCTAATGCTGTTGCTGCTGGGGTTAAAATTACATAGTCAACACAAGCTAATGCACCTATAGAATTAACACGCAAGTTATCAGAAAATATTGGTCTTCCTGGTCCACGATTAATATAAGGAGTAGCAGTTAAAGAAACTACTAATAAATCTCCCATTGCTTTAGCTGCTTGTAAATGGGCAATGTGTCCGGGGTGCAGTAAGTCAAATACACCATTACAAAGAACTATTTTCTTTCCTGTTTGATGATAGACAGCAAATACTTCTGAACAGGTTTCAAAGTCTAGGGTTTTTTCTGTATGTATTCCTAATTTCATTGTTGATATTGTGACAAAAATGTGAACAATTCAAAATTCGCATCAATATTTGCAAAATTTCGTCTGTAACACTTAGGATGTACTCTGAGTTTCCCAGGTTAATGAAGTTTCTATATTTTGTAAAAAATCACAGGAAATTATTAACAGGGTTAGAAAATTTTCAGATATACAGATTTTCAGACATTTTTACTTCATCTAAACCGAGATATTTATCTACATCCATACTAGGTAAAGAACCTTTAATCAAACCATCAAGAATGCAGTGACAAATAGATAAGTGCATAATTTCTGCAAAACCATAGGACATGGTGGGAACATAAAAATTAATATGTCCTAATTGACGTAAAGGGTTATTAGTTTGAAAAGATGAAAGTGTAATCACATAACAATTCATTTCTAAGGATTGGTAAACACCTGAAAGGATATTTTTTGATTCTCCTGAACTGCTAATGGCAAATAAAACATCTCCAGACTGGGCAAATGTAGCAATGGGTTTGCTAAACACTTGTTCATAACCAAAGTCATTACTAATGCAGGTAAGTGAAGCACTATCGTTAAAGGAGATCGCCCGCATACTACCATTACGCCAATAATCAATCGCTTGATGACTAGCTACAGCCGCACTTCCCCCATTACCAATAAATATTATTTTAAAATCGCGCTCATTTTGGTTTTTTACTAAAGTCGCTGCTAGATTAATCCCCTCGGAATTGGTAAAAGATTTACCTTGATGATCTGTCACTTGAAAATTCTCACCCAGGGCTGCCAATTGGCGAAAGTAATGAGTAGAAAAAGGTTGAACTTGATCTTCTAATCTGTGCACAAATATTTCCAACTTGTCTAAATTGTAAACCATATCCTAATCCTATAATATTTTTTTAGTTTTCCAGCTAAAGAAAATATAAAGAATTAATTTT